>JBJMQJ010000500.1:0-4008 GCA_045802765.1 Myxococcales bacterium | reverse complement strand
CGGCGCGCGCAGCTCCGGGGGGACCACCTTGTCGATCACTTCCGAGTTCACCGACTGCCGGAGGTGCTCGGTCGAGACGCTGTCGTCGTGCTGCGCCGCGATCACCACCGCGTGCACCTTGTAGGGGCGGCCGTTGCGGTACTCGACCGAAACCTGGCTCTTCCCGTCGGGACGCAGGAACGGCATCGCCGACCGGCGGCACTCCGAAAGCCTCCGGGTGAGCCGGTGAGCCAACGCGATGGGGAGCGGCATCAACTCGGGCGTCTCGTCGCAGGCGTAGCCGAACATCATTCCTTGATCGCCGGCGCCCTGCTCCTTGTCACCGCCGGCATTGACCCCCATGGCGATCTCCGGCGACTGCTGCTCGACCGCGACCAGCACCGCGCAGCTCTTCGCGTCGAATCCCATCGAGCCGTCGGTGTACCCGATGCGCTCGACGGTGCGGCGCACGATGCGCGGATAGTCGAGCGTGCAGCGCGTGGTGATCTCTCCCACCAGCACCACCAGACCGGTCTTGACCGCCGTCTCCAGCGCCACCCGGCTTCCCCGGTCGTTGCGCAGGCACTCGTCCAGCACCGCGTCGGAGATCTGGTCGCACACCTTGTCGGGGTGGCCTTCGGTGACCGACTCGGAGCTGAACAGGGCGTCGCGTAGTTGCATATGTAGATGCCTCGATGCGCCTTGGGACCGGCCGCAGAATCACGCCGGACGGCCGGAAAGTCAACCGTTCCGCGCCGCCTCGATCAGCGGTCGCGGGTGCCGGAGACCAGCTGCGGAAAGCGCTTGCGCATCTGCTCCACCACGAAACGCTCGATCTCGTCCACCGAGCTGAACGACATGGCCGCTTCGAGGATCTCGCGCGCGTCCCGCAGCTCCGCGGACCTCAAGACCCGCTTCACCGGCGGGATGTCGGCCGGGTTCATCGAGAGCACGTCGAGCCCCAGGGCGAGCAGGACCAGCGCGTAGGCGGGATCGCCGGCCATCTCGCCGCACATCGAAACCTCGATCCCGCCCGACCTCGCTCCGTCGACCGCGCTCTGGATGAGCCGCAGGACCCCCAGATGGAGCGGCCGGTACAGGTACGCCACGTCACGATTGCCGCGGTCGATGGCCAGCGCGTACTGGATGAGGTCGTTCGTCCCGATGGAGAAGAAGTCGCACTCGCGCGCCAGCCGGTCCGCGGCGAGCGCGGCGGCGGGCGTCTCGAGCATGATGCCGACCGGCACCCGCTCGGCGACGTGCGCTCCTTCGCGCACCAACTCCTGGCGGATCGCCTGGATCTGCGCCTTGGCCTCGCGCAGCTCGCTGACCGCGGCGATCATCGGAAGCATGATGCGCAGCCGCCCGTGCGTGGAGGCGCGCCACATGGCCCGCACCTGCGTGCGGAAGAGCTGCGGGTGGCGCAGCGTGAAGCGGATGGCGCGGAGGCCCAGCGCGGGATTGGGCTCGTGGGAGCGGTGACCGATGGGTAGCTTGTCGCCGCCCAGGTCCAGCGTGCGGATGACCACCGGCCGGTCGCCCATCTGCCGCAGGATGCTGGCGTACGCCTTGAAGTGCTCGTCCTCGCTGGGAAGCTCCTCCCGGTTCAAGTAGAGGAACTCGGTCCGGTAGAGCCCCACGCCCTCCCCGCCGTGGGCGAGCACGGACGGCACCTCCTCCGGAAACTCGATGTTCGCCCACAGGCCCACGCGGCGCCCGTCGAGCGTGACGGCGGGCAGGTCCCGCTCCTCGAGGAGCGACGCCTCGCGGAACTTCGCCTCCGCGCGGGCGGCCTCGAATCGCACGACGTCCGCCGCGTCGGGCGAGATGAGCACCTCGCCGGTGTTCCCGTCGATGGCGATCGAGTCCCCCGCCCGGCACAGCTCGCTCGCCTGTCCCGTGCCGACCACCGCGGGCACCTCCAGCGCCCGCGCGAGGATCGCCGTGTGGCTCGTCTTCGAGCCGAAGTCGGTGACCAGGCCCTTGACCCGGCCGCCGGAGAGCAGCACGGCCGCGTCGGCGGTGGGCAGGTCGTAGGCGACGACGATGGCGTCCTGGGGCGGCTGCTCGAGATGGGTGGTGGGCGCTTCGCCGACGAGGTTCTGGATGATGCGGTCGGACACTTCGTCGAGGTCCGCGCGCCTCTCCGCCAGGTATCCGTCGTTGCCGAGCTTCTCGCTGATCTCGCGGAAGGTGCGGCGCACCGCCCACTCCGCGTTGAGCAGCTCGTCGCGGACCAGCGAGCGCGCACCCTCGAGGATCGACGGGTCGTCCGCCATCATCCGGTGCGCGTCGAGGATGTCGCCCTGCTCGCCCTCGCCCAGGCTCTCCCGGATCGCGCGCAGCTGCTCGACGCTGTCGCGGACGGCGTGGTCCAAGCGGACGAGCTCGGGCGCCACCTGGTCGGCGGCGATGTGGTACCGCGGCACACGCGCGCGGCGGCGGTCGATGGGATGCACCTTCCCGATGGCGACACCGGGAGAGGCGGGAATGCCGATGAGCTTGGGCAAGCCGCCAAAGCTTATCAGTTCCGGCTGGCGGCTGGCGCCGGGCGGCTGGCGGTAAAAGCGCAAGCTCGGGGCTGCCCGGTGCCGACCCCGGAGGTCCGCTCGAATCGTGGGAACGGCGCAGTGACCGCCAGCCGCCAGCCGCCCGCCCTACAGATGGGCCATCCTCGCCTGCAGGCGTCGCAACTCCTCGTTTACCTTCAAGAATTGCACCCGTCCCTGCTCGGCCGCGAGCTGCGCCGAGAGCTTGTCCGCGGCGGCCTTGAGCTGCGGCTGCGCCGCGGGAACGGCCAGCAGCCATTCGAGCGCGCGGATGGCCGCGACCCGCACGAGGAGATCTTGGTCCGCGGCCGCCTGGACCAAGGGCGGCACCGCCTCGCCAGCGCCCAGGCGCCCCAGCTCGTAGGCGGCCCGTGCGCGCAGCAAAGGCTCCGTGTACTTGAGCTTGTCCACCCAGCACGGGGCGGATTCCTTGCATGCGTGGGCGGCCTCCAGCGCCATCGCCAGTCCTTCGAACTGGGCGGCGACCAGCTCGCAGGCTTTGTCGGTCGCCTCGCCGATCTGCAGCGTCTCGACCTCCTTCGCGCACTGGGCGGGCGGCGATTTCCGCGCGCGGGCCCCGAGCGCATCGAATTGCTTGAGCAACGACTCGTCGCCGAAGAGCGCCGCGGCCTGGGCCGCCAGGAGCCGCAGGCGCACCTCGCCCATCTCGGCCCGCTTCATCAGCTCCTTGGCCTGGGCACGGTCGCCGATCCACACCAGCGCCTCGCAGGCGAAGCTGACGAGGTCGAGGTCCTGCGGGTCGCGCGTCTGCACGAGCGCGAGGATGGGCCCGGCGGCGTCCTTCGAGCGCAGCCGGCCCAGCGCGTTGGCGGCGAACTGCCGCACCAGGTTGGTGAGGAGCCGCGCCGTCCCTGGTAGCGGGTCGGGGTCCTTGTACTTGAGCTTCTCCAGCAGGACGGGGACCGCTCGCTGGTCGCCGAGATCACCCAGGACCAGCGCCGCTTTCGCATAGGTTCCCGCCGGCGCGCGATTGTTCTCGCGCGCCCATTTGAGGTAGGCGGGGTCCTCGTCCTTCGCGACGCGGATGAGGGGAGGCACCGCGGCGGGGCCCAGCTGGAAGAGCGAGTACGAGGCCTCCGGGAGGAGGCTCACGCCTTGGCGCTCCAGGACGAGCGCGTGCTGCAGCGCCGGGATCGCCGCTGGATCTCCCATCTGGCCGAGGGCGACCACCGCCTTCTTCACCAGGAGCGGCGGCGCGGAGGGATCGTCGACGAGGAGCGCCAGCTCGGGCACGGCTTCCTTGAACTTCACCTCGCCGAGCGCCTGCACCGCCTCGAGGCGCACGTATTCGTCCTTGCTCCGCGCCAGGCGCAGCAGGGTGGGGCCGGCGCGGGGATCCGCGATCTCCCCCAAAGCCTCCGCGATGCGCGCGTTGGTGCGATTCGCCGACCGGGTAGCGTTGTCGCTGCCCGCGCCCACGGTGGTGTCCACGGCGTCGAGGAGCGCGGGCACTTCGCCG
>JBJMQJ010000499.1:0-11775 GCA_045802765.1 Myxococcales bacterium | reverse complement strand
TCGTACTGCTGACGTAATCGCTCATTCTTGAACCGCGAAAAGTTTGCCTGTATAGCACCGCGACCCGCGGGAAGATAGACGATCACCCATGCCCAGCAACCGGCGACGGCCGGGCAAGCGTCCGAGAGCAGACCCGGCGCCTAGAGCGGAAAAGAAGAAGAGCGCGCCGGCGCCGGCACGGCGCCGGCCGCGCAGGCCGGCGCGACAGGCCGAGGCCGCGGAGGCGGAGAGCGGCGAGCCGCAGGAACCGCTCGAGCCGGAAGTGATCGACTCCGCCGCCGCCGAGCCGGAAGCAATCGAGGCGGAGGCCGCCGAGCCGGAGGTGCTGCCTCCGGAGGGAGACGCAGAAACCACGCTTCCGGTCCGCGTCGAGGAGCGGGACCTCGCGCACGCCGACGCCCTGCAACGCTACATGGCCGACGTCGCCAGGCACCCGCTCCTGACCCGGGAAGAGGAGCACGAGCTGGCGGTGAAGTTCCGCGAGACGCAGGACCCGCGGATCGCGTATCGCCTGGTGACCGCGAACCTGCGCCTCGTCGTGAAGATCGCGCACGAGTACCGGCGCGCGGCGTTCAACCTGCTCGACCTCATCCAGGAAGGGAACGTGGGGCTCATGCAGGCCGTGCAGAAGTACGACCCGTTCCGCGGCGTGAAGCTCTCCTCCTATGCCGCCTGGTGGATCCGCGCCTACATCCTGCGCTACCTGATGGACAACTGGCGCATGGTGAAGCTCGGAACCACGCAGGCACAGCGCAAGCTGTTCTTCAACCTGCGCAAGGAGCAGGAGAAGCTGATGCGGCAGGGGTTCGAGGCCGCGCCCAAGCTGCTCGCGGAGCGGCTCGACGTCACCGAGCAGGACGTGCGCGAGATGGACCAGCGCTTGGGAAACGACGAGTTCTCACTCGACACGCCGGTCGCGGGCGTGGACGACGCGCGACAGACGTACGGCGACCGCATCGTGGAGACCGCCCGGCCGGCCGAGGAGCAGCTCGCCGACGAGGAGCTGCGCCGCGTCTTCAAGGAAAAGCTGGCCGAGTTCGGCAAGACCCTGACCGACCCCAAGGACCGCTTCCTCTTCGAGCACCGGCTCTCGCTGGGAGACGGCGAGGAGCCGATGACGCTGCAGGAAGTGGGGGACAAGTTCGGCTTCACCCGCGAGCGCGCGCGGCAGCTGGAGGCGCGCCTCACCGACCGCCTGAGAGATCACCTCCGGCGGGAGCTGCCCGATTTCGCCGAGCTGTCGGTGAAGCGGCGGGAGGAGTGATGGATCTCCCGCTCGCGCTGCGCGATCACCCGCTGCGGCGCCCGCGCATCCTCCTCCCCGTCGTCGCGCTCCTTGCGCTCGTGCACCTCCCCTTCCTGCACGCCCTCTTGCGCGGTTCCGCCGAGGTGACCGCGGCGTTGCCCTTCCGCGACGACTTCGACCGCGCCACGCTGGGCGACGCGTACTGGTCGAACGGCGGCCACTGGCGGCTGACGCGCGGGCAGGTGTATTCGCCGGGGGTCGGCAACAACCCGCTCTGGCTCAAGGCGCGCCTCCCTCGGGACGTGCGCATCGAGTTCGATGCGCGCAGCGACGCGCCGGACGGCGACATCAAGTGGGAGGCGTTCGGGGACGGGCGCAACCACGCCACGGGATACGTCTTCATCTTCGGCGGCTGGCACAACCGCGAGGTCCGCATCGCCAAGCTCGACGAGCACGCCGCGACCGACTCCGAGCTGCGGGCGCAGCTCGCCAACCTGGCCCAGCCGTACCCGCACAGGCTCGAGGGCCTCGAGGCGCTGTGGGACGCCCTGAGCGGTCCGTTCGTCAGGGCGGCGGCGCGGTCCGATCTCGAGAAGCTGGAGAAGGGCGCCTACTACGGCCCGGAGACGCCGCGCGTGGTGAAACGGCTGGACCTCAAGGTCGAGCGCGGCCGCACCTACCACGAGACGATCACGCGGCGGGGCGGGCTCATCCGGTGGGAGCAGGACGGGCAGCTGGTGCTGGAGATGAACGAGAGCGCGCCGCTTCCCCTCGCCGGGCACGATCGGTTCGGCTTCTCCAGCTGGCAGAACGACACGTACTTCGACAACTTGAAGATCGATCCGCTGTGACTCGGATTGAAGTCCGATGCACCAGCTCGCGTTCCTCTCGAGGCGAATTGACGCTGCGGTCGACGGCCCGCCGCGGCCCGTTGGCCCGCGCGCTGGATGGCCTCGCCAACGCCGCGCTCGCCTTTGCCGACCTCGCCTGGGGACCGCGCTGAGCTACGGTCACTTCCCGTTGGTGGCGAAGTACATCAACATCAGGCCGAAGAGGATGAGGAACGCCACCGCGGCGGCGATGGGCCCCTGGTCGATCGCGGTGCGGTCGAGCAAGTCCCCGGCCTCCATCCGCGCCTCGGGCGAGACGTCCTTCGTCTTCAGCACCCGCTTGGCCTCGCGGCGCGCCGCTCCGTAGTCGCCCTCGTCGAAGAGCACCCGCGCCTGCTCCATTTCCTTCGTCTGGAGCAGCTCGGTCGCGCGCTTCGCGTCCGGGATGTACTCACGCTTGGTGGTGGTGAAGAGGGCCGGCGCGACCGGCTTCTCGTTGGCGGTGCCCGGCACGGTATTGCGGGAGGCGGTCGCAGACTGGGTGTTCTGGGCCATGGCGCGGGAAAGGTACCCCGAAGCGTCCGTGCAGTCGACTCCGCGACCAGCAGCGTGTTTGGCGGCGTCCGCGGGCGTCTTGGGTTAGCCTTCGGGGTATGGCCGGGTGGTCGCGAAGGACGCTGTTGAAAGGCGCGCTCGCCGCGGGACTCTGCTGGCCGTTGCGCGCCCGCGCCTTCGGCGACGCTTCGCGCCTGGTCTTCGCGCAGCTCCGCCACGGCGGTCGTTGGGACCCCCGTCCCGACGGACTTCCCCGCCTGGCGTGGGAAGTTGCCAAGCGGACGAGCATCGAGACCTCGCCCATCGTCCGCGCTCTCTCGGCGGCCGATCCCGACCTGTTCCGCCACCCCTTCGCCGTCCTCTCCTCGGACGTGGCGCTGCCGCCCATGGCCGACGTGGAGGTATCCGCGCTCAGGCGCTACATCAGCTACGGCGGGTTGCTCCTCGTCGACGACGCCAGCGCGCAGAGCGGCGGGCCGTTCGAGATGTCCGCGCGCGAGCTCCTCGCGCGCATGCTCCCGGCCGGGAAGCTCACGCGCGTCCCGCGCGAGCACGTGCTCTACAAGTCGTTCTATCTGCTCGAGGGTCCCACCGGCCGCAGCGTCGCTCGGCCGGACGTGGAAGCCATCGACGTCGGCGGTCGCCTCGCGGTGCTGTACTCGCCGAACGACCTGGTCGGCGCATTCGCCCGCGACTCGCTGGGCAGCTGGGAGCTGGAAGTGGTGCCCGGCGGCGAAGGCCAGCGCGAGAAGGCCATCCGGTTGGGCGTGAACCTCGCCATGTACGCGCTCTGCCTCGATTACAAGGAAGACCAGGTCCACATCCCCTTCATCATGAAGCGACGCCGGATCTGAGGCAGCGATGGACGGGACCTCCTACAACGCCTGGCGGCTCACCTCGCTCTCCACCTTGCCCGGGTGGGCGCTGGCCCTCGCCTGCGCGGTTCTCTGCGCCGCCATCTGGCTCAGCTTCCGCGGCATCCGCGCGGAGCCCTCCGCCCCGCGCAGGCGCGTCCTCATCGGCCTGCGCATCGCCGCGGGCGTGCTGCTCCTCGTGCTCCTGTTCGAGCCCGGCGTCGAGCTGCGGGCGGAGAGCCGCGTGCGCGCCCGCATCGCCTTGCTCCTCGACACCTCGCGGTCGATGCGCTTCCCGGCCTCGCCGGGCGGACCGTCGCGCGCCGAGGCGATGCTCGGCTGGCTCAAGTCGCGCCTCCCCGACCTCGCCGCGTTGGCATCGCGCTTCCAGATCGACGTGTACGGCTTCGACAAGGAGCTGCAGCCGCAGGATCCGGAAAAGCTCGCCGGCCAGGTGGCGCAGGCGGACCAGCTCGCCCAGGGCCCCTCGACCGACATCTTGGGCGCGCTCGGTGGCGCCGCCGCGGCGGGGACGGGCGGCCGCCCTCTGGCAGGGCTCGTGGTGGCGAGCGACGGCGCCGACAACGCCGAGCTCGGCGAAGGGATGACGCCGCAGGCCTCCGCCGAGCTGCAGAAGCTGAACGCGCCCGTGTTCACGCTGCCCGTCGGAGCGCAGGCGCTCAAGGACCTGGCGATCGACAAGGTGGTCGTCGACGACTTCGCCTTCGTGCGCAACCAGGTCACGGTCGACGTGACGATCAGCGCCCGCGGCTTCTCCTCGACCGACGTGCCGCTGGTGCTCAAGCGCGAGGGCCAGATCGTCGCGCAGAAGATCGTGCGCGTGGGCGGAGGCGCCCAAAGCGCGGAGGCGAAGCTCTCCTTCGTGCCCGATCGCACCGGCAAGTTCGCCTTCCAGGTGGCGGCCCCCGTCTACGACGGCGAGGCGCTGGCGCAGAACAACTCGCGCAGCTTCGTCCTCAAGGTCATCCGCGATCGGGTCCGCGTGGTCCTGGTCGTCGGCCGCCCGAGCTGGGACGTGCGATTCCTGCGGCAGCTGCTCAAGCGAGATCCCAACGTCGATCTCATCAGCTTCTTCATCCTCCGCACGCCGGGCGACGACACGCGCTCCTCGCAGGACGAGCTTTCGCTGATCCCCTTTCCGACGCAGGAGATCTTCCAGGAGCAGCTGAAGACCTTCGACCTGGTGATCTTCCAGGACTTCGGCAATCGGCCCTGGTACCACCTCTCGCAGTACCTCGACGGGATCGCCTCCTACGTCCGCGACGGCGGGGCGCTCGCCGTCATCGGCGGCGAGCAGGCGTTCTCCGCCAGCGATTTCGGCGGCACGGCCATCGACGCGGTGCTGCCGGTGAGCCTCACCTCCTCCGCGCCGCCCGTCGAGGAGACCCCGGCGCAGGTGCGGCTCACCGACGCCGGCAAGCGGCACCCGGTCACCGAGCTGGTGCCCGGGCTCGCCGCCAACGAGCACGCCTGGGCGCGGCTGCCGCAGCTGCCCGGGCTGAACGCGGTCGGCCCGGTGAAGGACAGCGCGCAGACGCTCCTCACCGCGCAGGACGGGCGGCCGGTGCTGGTGGTCGGCGAGGTCGGCCGCGGGCGGACCATGGCGCTGACCACCGACGCGTCGTGGTACTGGAGCTTCGTCGCCGCCGGGCAGGAGATGGGACCGCGCGCCTACGAGACGTTCTGGCACGGGGCGATCCGCTGGCTGGTGCGCGACCCGGCGCTGACGCCGATGCGCGTCGCCGCCGAGCGGACGGCGTTCGAGCCGGGGGCCGATCCGCCTGCGCTCGACGTGCAGGTGCGCGGCAGCGACTACGGCGCGGCGGCGGGGGCGCAGCTCCGCGCGCAGCTCTCCTCGGCGGACGACGCCACCCAGCGCGCCGCGGGGGAGGCGGTGGCTGGGCCGGACGGGACCGCGCGCATCGCGCTGCCGCAGCTTCCGCCCGGCGCTTACAAGGCGGTCGTCACCGCCAAGCGGCCCGACGGCGCCGACGTCGGCGAGGCGGAAGAGGCGTTCGTCGTGCAGCCCTCGGGCGCGGAGCTGTTGCAGCCCGCCCCGCGGCCCGACGTGCTGCGCGCGATCGCCGACGCGACGCGCGGCAAGGTGCTGGAGGAGAGCGACCGCCTGGACACGCTCCCCTTCCGCGACCCGGAGCGCGTCGAGGTGGGCCAGCGCAAGTCGCACCCGCTGTGGGATCGCTGGGGCGTCCTCGCCGCGCTCTGCTGCATCGTCGGCGCCGAATGGACCCTGCGCCGCCGCTGGGGCTACGCCTGAAAGGCGGCTGGCGGCACGCGCACGACTATCAGCGCTTCTGCTCGATCTTGAGGCCGACCGGGCCCGGTGCTGGGGCGGATGGGGCCGCCGCTGCCGCGTGCCGTTTCAGCTCGTCGATCCAGATCTGCGGGAGCCCGCGCTCCTGGGCGCCCTCGACCAGGTACTGCAACAGCCGGCCGCTGGCGGGACCGGGTTCGCTGCGGCGTTCGGGGCGGGCGACGTATGCCTTTGCCTGCACCGGCTTGCCGTCGACCTCCACCGTGACCTCGATCTCCTGCGACAGCCCGGTGGCCACGCCTTCCTTCTTCAGCACCGCGTCGCGCGCGGGAACCGGGATCTCGAAGAGGACGCCGTGCACGACGCCGTCGGGGTCCTCGCGCAGATCCGCGACGCGCCCGCCCCAGAAACGGCTCTCCACGTCGAAGGTCAACGCGTAGCCGCGCAACACGGCGGGTGCCCCGCGGGCGAAGAGGCGCGCATCGACGCCGTGCTCGCCCGCCCATTCGCCCACGTGCCGTTTGGAGAGCACCGAGCCGTACGCGAAGTAGCGAACCATGACGCACACCTCCACCTACCTCGAGCATATCATGTGGCCATGCCGACCCGGGCCGACGCCGAGGCGCTCCTGCACGAGTTCACGGAAGGCGACGCGCTCCGCAAGCATGGGCGCGCGGTCGAAGAAGCGATGCGCGCCTACGCCCGCTGGTTCGGCGTCACCGACCCTGAGGAGATCGAGAAGTGGGGCATCGTCGGGCTGCTCCACGATTTCGACTACGAGAAGAACCCGACCGAGGAGACGCACCTGCATGTCGGCCGGCGGGTGCTGCGCGAGCGCGGTTACCCCGCTGAGGTGATCGAGGCGATCTGCTCGCACGCCGACTACATGAAGATCCCGCGCGACACGCCGCTCAAGAAGGCCATCTACGCCTGCGACGAGCTGGTCGGGTTCATCGGCGCATGCGCCAAGGTGCGCCCCTCGAAGAAGCTTGCCGACCTGCCCGCCGAATCGGTGGTGAAGAAGCTGAAGGACAAGGCGTTCGCGCGCTCGGTGGACCGCAGCTACGTGTATGGCGGCGCCGAGGCGGTGGGGCGCCCACTTCTCGAGCACGTCACCTTTCTCATCGATGCGCTCAAGCCCATCGCCGACGAGATCGGGCTCTGACGTCCGGGTCGAAGTCGGGGGCGAGGTGTCTCACTTCTCCGCCGGCGCGGGTCCGTTTGCCGGCGCCTGCGCCGCGGCCGGCTTGTCCTGCTGCTCCTCGAGCCGTTTCTTCGCGCGCTCCAGGGCCTCGATGACTCCGTTCACGCCCTTCTTCGGAAGCAGCTTGTTGACCTGCTCCCGGTAGGTGTCGACGAGCGATACGCCCTCGGTCACGACGTCGACGGCCTTCCAACCCTTCTTGGTCCGCTCCAGGAGGTAGTCGACCTCGGCGCTGTCCTGGCCGGTGACCACGCGCGTCTTCACCACCACCTTGTCGCCCTGCTTGGTCTCCCCGAGGATTTCGTTGCGAACCTTGGAGATGTCCACCTCGCCTTGCTGCATCTTGGACAGGTAGTTGGCTTCCATCGCGCCGCGCAGCGCGTTGCTGTAGCGGACCCTCTGCTCGGCATTGAGCTGCGCCCAGTGCTTTCCCATGGTGGCCTGCGCGATCGCCCGGAAGTCGAGGAGCGCGCCGACGGCCTCGCGCGCCTCGGCGCGGGCCTTCTCCTTGGCCGGGCCGGGCGGCGCCTTGAAGTAGCGATCCAGCGCGGCGCGGACGCGGTCGTTGGCGGCCTGCACCGCCGCCGAGCCGCTGCCGGGCGCGGGCGCGGCGAGGGTGGGGAGCGAGAGCAAAACGAGCAGGGGGAGCAGGCGCACGGCAGGCCTCCGTCGATCGATTGGACGGGCCGGAATGCCACGCTCTTCACGCGATGGCAACGTCGCGTCGCCGCTCAGAGACCGCCGCTCGCCTTCTGCAGCGACGCCCAGGCGATCTGCGCGTCGAAGAGCGCCTTGAACCTCTCGCCGTCGGCGCGGGCCCAGAGGAGCACGTCCTCCAGCAGCTCGCGCGCCTCGCCCAGGCCCGAGTCGAAGGCGAGCCCCGCTTGCACGGCGAGCTGCTTGCCGATGTTCGACTGGGTCGTGTAGCGCTGGACGCGCTGCCGCGCCTCGTCCAGATCGCCGAGCGCCTGGCGCACCTCGAGGCGGACCAGGCTGTCGGCCCCGCGCTGCTGTGCCACGGCATCGTGCAGGTCCGCCTCCGCCTGGCGGATGCGCGCGAGCTTCTGGGGAATGTCGAAGGTGGCGAGGAGCCCGAGCGCCACGTACGCGCTGCGCTGGTTGTACGGGTTGTAGGCGAACGGCGTCTCCGGATGGTCGGCGCTGCTCGTGTAGTTGAACGTCGCTCCGCCCACCAGCGCGAGGTCGGGATACAGCTTGGCCCGCTCCACCTCGAGCGCGGCGCGCCTCGCCGCCACCTGCTCGGCGGCGGCGCGCGCCTCGGGGCGGCGCTCCAGCGCCCGCCGCAGCACTTCGTCCTCGTTGGGCTGCGGCTGCGGCGGGGGCAGCTCCTGCTGGGCGACGGCCAGAGGCTCCTGCGGGCCCTTGCCGACGAGCAACCGGATGCCGGTGATGGCGAGCGCCGCGTTCTTGTTCGCCTCGGCGGTGCGCGCCTCGATCTCCTCGGCCAGGTAGTCGATCTTCATCAGGTCGGACTTGGAGACCTGGTCGCTCTGCTCGGCAATGAGCTTCTGCGCGCGCTGCCTCGCCTCTGCGATGCGCGAGCGCACCTGCACGACGCTGTCGCGGGCGCCCCGGGCGGTCTGGTACCCCCAGTATGCGCGCGTCACGTCGAAGGTGGCTTGATCGTAGGCGCGCTGCAGGAGCGCGGACATCGCGCCCACCAGGTGGTCGGTGGCCTCCTTCCCGTGCGTGTACTTCCCGAAAGTGTAGACGGGCAGGACCATGTCGACGTTGGCGCCAACGCCGATGCCGAGATGGCCGCAGAACCAGCACTTCGAGCCGCTGGTGACGTCGAGGAGCGACGACGCTGGATGTTGGGCGAATCTCGCCTCGGGCGTGGGACCCGCCACCGCCAGCTTCGTCTCGAACTTGGGGAAGAGCGACCAGCGCACCTCGTCGCGCTTGCCCTGCGCGTTCTCGATCTGCGCGCGCGCCATCGCCGTGCGCGGGTCGTTCTGGCGCGCCAGCTCTTGCAGTTGCGGCAGGGTGAGCGGCCCGGCGCCGGGTGCCGGTTGCTGCGCCTGGGCGAAGGCCAGCGCCGGCGCGCAGAGGAGGAACGCCGTGCCCGCCGCTCGCAAACCTCTTCCCTCCGCTACTCGTTCGTGTAGTCCGAGCCGAGGTAGTTGATGAGCTCCTCGCCCATCAGATACCGCAGGTTGTTTTCCAGGCGCACTTTCTGGACGAAGAGATCGTGCTCCGGGTACACGCTGGGCGCGTGCTGCGGGCTCTTGAAGTAGAAGCTCAGCCACTCCTGGATGCCCTTCATGCCCGCCCGCGCTGCGAGATCGCCGAAGAGGGCCAGGTCGAGCACGATGGGGGCCGCGAGGATCGAATCGCGGCAGAGGAAGTTGACCTTGATCTGCATCGGGTAACCCATCCACCCGACGATGTCGATGTTGTCCCAACCTTCCTTGTTGTCGCCGCGCGGCTTGTAATAATGGATGGACACCTTGTGCTGCAGGTCCCGGTAGAGATCGGGGTACCGCTCCGGCTCGAGGATCTGCTCGAGCACCGAGAGCTTCGAGACCTCCTTGGTCTTGAAGTTGGCGGGTTCGTCCAGCACCTCGCCGTCCCGGTTGCCGAGGATGTTGGTGGAGAACCAGCCCTCCATCCCCAGCATGCGCGCCTTGAGCCCGGGCGCGATGATGGTCTTCATCAGGGTCTGCCCGGTCTTGAAGTCCTTGCCGCCGATGGCGACCCCCTTCTTCTCCGCGAGTTCGATCATGGCAGGGAAGTCTGCGGACAGGTTCGGCGCGCCGTTCAGGTAGGGAATGCCCGAGCTGATCGCCGCGTACGCGTAGATCTGCGACGGCGCGATGGATGGATCGTTCGCGTCGAGCGCCCTCTCGAACGCCGCGAGCGACTGGTGCGCCGGGCCCGCCTCCTGGTATGCCTCGGTCGAGGCGCACCAGACCATCACGCCGCGCGAGCACTTGTTCTTGTCCATGAAGGCGCGGATGTCCTGCACGAGCTGGTTCGCCAGCTCGCGCCTGGCGCCCGTCTTCACGTTGCCGCCCTCGAGGCGCTTCACCCAGGCGTGGTCGAATACCGCGGGCATCGGCTTGATCCCGGAGAGGAATTCCCTGAGCGGGGCGAGCAGCTCGGGCCCCAGCACCCGCGCCTTGGCGGCCGCGGTGTAGGCGTCATCCGGGATCGGGTCCCATCCGCCGAAGACGAGGTCCTCCAGCCGGGTGAGCGGCACGAACTCCTTGATCCGCTGCCAGCGCTTCTCGCTGCGCTTGCCCAGGCGGATGTGGGCCATCTGCGTGAGCGACCCGATCGGCTTTCCCAGGCCGCGCCGCGCCGCTTCCACGCCGGCGATGAAGGTGGTGGCCACCGCGCCCATCCCGGGCATCAAGACGGCCAGTTTCCCTTCCGCCGGGGGGACCTTCGTCTCCTTGAACTCGCTCATGCGGTGCGTCCTTTTCGCGCTGATTTCGCGCATACCTGGCATAGGGCCGCGCCGGCCGGCGGCGCGGCGCACTCTAAGCGGACCGCCCGGTACGTCAAGCGCTTTGTCGGTCGCTCTGGCGGCCCAGGGGACAGGACCGACGCAGCGCGCCGACGGCCACCAAAAGTCGTTGCGGCGTCCCGCTGCCGGCGGGGAATTGACGCTGCCCCGCGTTTCGTGCGCTCCTGCGGGCCTGCGAGGGGTGGGATGGCCAAGACAGGCGATCCGAGAGCGCGTACGTCCGTCACCGTGCCTTCCGCGGCACCCGGCGACCTGCCGAAGAGCTCGTTCATGCTGGTGCTCACCGGCACGCGTTTCGGCGAGCTCTACAAGCTGCCGTCCGGACGGGTGGTGCGCGTCGGGCGCGGGGAGGAAGCGGACATCCGCCTCGACGACGAGGGCATCTCGCGGCTGCATTGCAGCCTGGAGGCCCGCGGCCCCGAGTCGGTGCTGCGCGACCTGGGCAGCCAGAACGGCACCTACGTCGGGGGCGAGCGGATCCACGAGCGCATCCTGGTCGACGGCGACCGGGTGCAGATCGGCGCGGCCACCACGTTCAAGGTCGCCTATGCCGACGAGGTGGAGGTCAATTACCAGCGCCGCCTGGCGGAGATCGCGCTGCGCGATCCGCTCACCGGCGTCTACAACCGGCGGCACTTCGGCGAGCGGCTGACCTCCGAGTTCGCCGCGTCGCGCCGCTACGGCCGCTCGCTCTCGCTGGTGCTGCTCGACGTCGATCACTTGACCCGCGTCAACGAGGCCCACGGCCGTCCCGCCGGCGACGAGGTGCTGCGCGGCGTCGCGCAGGTGCTGCAAGGCATCGTCCGGGGGGCGGACGTCGTGGCCCGCGTCGGCGGCGACGAGTTCGCCATCCTCCTGCGCGAGACGGAGCTGCAGGGAGCGCAGACGCTCGCCGAGCGCGTGCGCCAGAGCATCGAGGAGATGCGCACGAAGTTCGAGGGCAAGGAGATCGCCGTCACCGCGACCTTCGGCATCGCCGTCGACGTGCCTTCCCACAAGCGGGAGAACGAGCAGCCCCGGCACCTGGTGGAGCACGCCGAGCGCGCCATGGATCGCCAGAAGGAGCTGGGCGTCAACCGCACCGGGAACTAATCCAAAACAAAGGCACCACGGAGATCACGGAGCACACGGAGTTGTTTTTCAAAAAAATCTCCGTGAACTCCGTGTGCTCCGTGGAGCGGTTGCTTTGTCAGTCATCCGGCGTGGGGCTGGGTCACCACGACCAGCGTTCCGGCGGAGACGCCGTACTTCTCCAAGGCGCCGACTTCCTGGATGACGGACTTGGGCGTGCGCGCGCCGC
>JBJMQJ010000498.1:0-8258 GCA_045802765.1 Myxococcales bacterium | reverse complement strand
TGCGGCGCGCCAAGGTGCGGCACCGCATCGGGCTGGAGTTCGCGCTCGACTCGGCCGGCGAGATGATCGGTTGGTTTGGAGGGACCGAGCTGTTCCGCACGCCGGAGGGATTCGACGAGCGCGTCGCCAAGCTGGAAGCGGTCGCTGCGCAAGATCTACAGCGCGTGGCACGCGCCACCTTGCGCCGCGACGGGCTGGTCGCCTGCGCCGTGGGACCGATCGCCACCGTCGAAAAGCGCCTCGCGGCGGCGATCGACGACGCGCAGGGGCTCCCGCGGTGAGCGATCTGGATCCGCTCGGCGGGCTGCCGCAATCCGCGGAGCCGGCGTCGACGGAAACCCGATCGGAGGAGGTCCGATCGGCGGAGACGCACAGAGGCCCGCCCGCGCCGACCACGATGGCCCTCCTCGCCTTGCTCGGGGTGATGTTCCTCGCCGAGATCTGGATGGGAGGCGGGCTCGGTCCCGACCCGCTGGCGCTCTTCCGCCTCGGCTCGCTCTCGGCGGCCGCGGTCCGCGACGGCGACTGGTGGCGCCTGGGCAGCTACGCGTTCCTCCATGCCGGCCCGCTGCACCTGTTGTTCAACGCGTACGCGCTCTGGATCCTCATGCGCCCGATCGAGTCGCTCTTCGGTCCCGCGGTGGCGTTGGGCCTCTTCGCCGCGACCGCCATCGCGGGGGGCGGCGCCAGCATCGCCGCCGCCACGCTGCGGCACACCGACTGGCAGCAGGCGGTGGGAGCGTCGGGCGGCATCTTCGGATTGTTCGGGGCGCACGTGGCGCTCTACTGGCGCCTTCGCCACCGGCTCGCCCCCGAGGCGCGCAAGGCCGCGGCGCGCACGTTGATCTTCAACCTGCTCATCAACCTCGCGCTCGCGGTCGGCGCGCAGGCGGCGAATTTTCCGCTCGACAACGCGGCGCACGCCGGAGGTTTCCTCTCCGGCATCCTGCTCGGCCTGCTCGCGCCGTCGCACGTCTTGCCGGAGCGGCCCTGGAGCCGGCCCGCCTTCGTGCTCCTCATCGGCGCGTCCTTCGCCCTCGCCGGCATGGAGGGCGCCGCCATCGCACGCGCGGTGAACCCGCACGCGCGCACGCTGCGCGGGCAAGGCGCCCACGCGCGCGTCCCCTGGGACCTCGTGCCGGGCCGCGACGGGCACGGTCGATCCGCCGGCGGCGTGGAGGTGGTGCTCCGCCGGCTGGAAGGAGACATCGCGGGCGGCCACGACCTCGCGCTGGGTGGGCGGACCTGGTCGAAGCTCGCGACCACCGACCCCGAGGGAAATCCGACCGTGGTGCTCACCGCGCCGGACGGCGCCGCGCACCTGGTCATCCAGGCGTGGTGCTATGACCCGGACTGCACCGAAGAGAAGCGCGACGCTCTGGCGGAGGAGGTCGCCGCGGGTGCGCGCGGTGCGCTTTGAGCACTCCACCGCGAGAAGTCAAGGCCCCATCGCGCAACCGCTTCTCCGGCGCGAAGTCAAGTCCGGCGGAGCGAAAATCTGCGGTGAAACCGCTGGCGCCCGGCAAGACTGGTGCTAGCCTGTTTCGTATGCGCGAGTTCCTTTACCGGCTGGTGCAGCGCCTCCACGACGAGGCCCGCCCGCTCTCGCGCAACAAGCACTTCCACGCCTTCGGCGATTCCGAGTCCCGGCGCGCGCTGCGTATCGACCGCCACCTGCGCGATCTCGAGGCGCGCCTGTCCGAGCTTCGCGAGCGCGGCGAGCCGCCCCGCGTGCGGCCTCTGCCCGACGGCGGCGTGCAGCTCATCCTGCGGCATCGCGACATGGCCGTGGTCCGGACCGCGACGCTCACTGCCGAAGAAGCGCGCCTCCTGGCGCGCCACCCCGCGGGCGCCTGGGCACTGGGTAGCCCCACAGCGGAGCAGGTTTCCGCAGCCTCTGCGCGCAAAGGGCAGTAGCACCTACCCCGGGAGCCGACGAGCCCCCGCAAGCCCCCTTGATCCAGTCGCGCGACGGTATCTATGCTGACCGATGTCCCTCAGCTTCGTCTTCACGGGACGTTGGCTCTACCGCAGAGGTCTCCCGGACGGGGACCGCAAGAGAAAGGCAGAAGGATGGCGACTGGCACTGTGAAGTGGTTCAACGACGCGAAAGGCTACGGATTCATCACCCCGGATGGCGGCGGCAAGGACGTGTTCGTCCACCACACCGCGATCCAGATGGAGGGATTCCGCAGCCTGGCCGAGGGTCAGAAGGTCGAGTACGAGGTGACCGAGGGACCGAAGGGCCCCCAGGCAGCGAACGTCCGGAAGGCCTGAGAGAAAGGCTCCGAACAGTTCGGAAACCCCCGGTGTGCCCTCGCCGGGCGTTTTCAGTGGCCGCCCCCAGGGGCGGCCTTTTTTTTGCGTGATCTTCGCGTCAGTAGACCGGGCTGTACCAGAGGAAGTTCAGGCGCAGGCCGGTGGACCAGAGCTGATCGTCGGCGAACCCGGGCCCGTTCGGGACCTGGTGGTAGCTGAAATAGATCTCCGGGCTCACCGCGAAGTGGCGGCCGACGCGCGCATCGTACGAGAGCCCGGCGACCACCGCGGGCGCGGCGGCGGAGCTGATGTCCGGCCCGAAGTTGTTGTTGATGGTGATGCCGCCCAGGCCGAAGCCCAGGTTGAGGTTGAGACCGTTCCCCAGCGTGTCGCCGATCAGCACCGTCTGCCCGCGCAGGGTAACCAGCCAGTTGGTGAGCTCGCGGCCTTGCGAATAAAACGCCGCGTCCGCGCTGAAGTCGCCGAACAGCTGGAAGCGATCCGAGAATCCGTATCCCATGCGCAGCCCGAAGCTCAGCGCGCTCCCCCGCAAGAAGCTCGGGTCCGAGAAGCGCACCGCGCCGCCGCCCACGCCGAAGCTGAAGAGGAATCCCTCGCGGGCGTCGCGGTGGACAGGCCCGTAACGGCGCTGCTGCAAGGGCGGCGCGGGCGCGCCGTCCGGAGCGCGCTCCAGCGCGCGTCCCCACGAATCCTCGACCGCGTCGCGATGTCCCTCGATGTGCTCGTTCACCGTCGCGGCGTAGACGCCAAACGTGAGCAGGTTCAAGAACAGGTCCGCCCAGGGCGAGCCCGTGCTGGCCGCGATCGCCACGCTGCCGTGCACCGCAGGACCCCCCGGCGCCTGGTGCGCCGATACCGAAGGAAAAGCTTCGGGACCGCCCGCGCTCGGCTCCGCGCCCGGGGTCGCAGCCGGCGGCGAGGCCTCGGCGGCGCGCGCGGCGGCAGCCGCCGCGAGCAGGAAGGAGAGAGCCAGGACTGCGCTGCGACTCACGTCTGCAAGACCCTCCGGGCGCCTGCTCGGTCACCCGAACGCATTATATGATGCGTGAGCCCTGCCGGCCGTCCGAAGCAGCGAGCTGGCCGCACCCCGCCGCGACGTCCTGGCCACCCGAGTAGCGGATGGCGAAGGGAATCCGGGCGCGCGCCAGCACGTCGAGGAAGGCGGAGCGCGCCTCGCGCGTGGACCTTTGGAAACCCCCTACCTCTCCGTTCACGTCGATGAGGTCGAGCTTCACCAGGCGTGGATCGAGCAAACGCGCCAGCTGCTCGGCGTCCTGCGGCGAGTCGTTGACGCCGCCGAGAAGCACGTACTCGACCAGCACGCGGGTGCGGCGCGCTCGCGCGTGGTCGTGCAGAGCGGCGACCAGCTCGCTGGTGGGATGCGTGCGCTCGATGGGCATCAGCGGCAGCCGCTTGCCCGGATCGGCGTGGGTGAGCGAAACGGCGAGCCTGAACTTGTGTCCTTCGGCGGTGAACCGGCGGATGGCCGGGACGATGCCCGCGGTGGAGACGGTGATCGCCCGCGCGTCGATGGAGCCGCCGGAAGGATGGTTGAGGATGCGCGCGGCGGCGATCACCTGATCGTAGTTGAGGAATGGCTCGCCCATTCCCATGAAGACCACTCCCCGGACCGGCCGGTCCGCCTCGCCGCGCACCGCAAGGACCTGGCCGACGATCTCGTGCGCGAGGAGGTTGCGCGAGAAGCCCAGCTGGCCGGTGGCGCAGAAGGCGCAAGCGAGCGCGCATCCTGCCTGGCTCGAGACGCAGACGATGTACTTCTTCTCCTTGCCCGCGTACGCGCTCGTGTCCGCGCCCGGCGCCTCGCACGGCACCGGGATGCGCACCGCCTCGACCTGCGCTCCCGGAAGCCGGAAGAGGTACTTCACGAAACCGTCCGAGGCGGCCTCGCGGCGCAGCACGGAGAGCGGCGCAGCGCTGGTCGCGGACTCGACCGCTTCCAGGACGGCTCGGCGCACTCCGCGCACGGATCGCAGATCGGGCTCGCCGCGCTGCACCGCCGCGGCGAGCAGCTTGCGCCCGACCTCTTCGCTCACCCCGAGCGTGCCGTAGTGCTCGGGGAGCATCCCGCAGCGGTGCATCACCCGCCGCGTTCTAGCCGCTCGGTCACTTGAAGTCGATCGTCGCCTTGAACCGGTCCAGCTGGACGGGCGCCTGGAACCCGGCGCCGAAGTTGAACTGATTTCGTCCCAGCTGCACGAAGAGGAGATACAGGTTGCCGTCCGCCTGGAGGAAGCTGGTCCCGGACGCCGTCGGCGACGCGAGGAGGTGCGCAATCGACGAGCTGAAATCCGGCGAGGCCATGAGTCTCCACGTCGTCCCGTCCCACACGAAGAGCTGCTCGCCCCCGGAAGTGCCGAGCACATCGACCTTCAGCTTCACGCTCGTCGCCTGATCGACCGCGGGCAAGCTCAAGGGAAGCTTGACGAGGAGCTTCGCAGCCGATTCGCGTCCGGCCAACCAGAGCTGGTCGGTCACCGCGCCGGCCGCCAGCCTGCCGCCGATGGCGAAGATGTGCTGCTGGTTCACGTCGCCCGTCATGGCGAATCCCGACCGCACCGGGGGCGCGATCACGCCGGTAGCCTGATCCTGCGGGACCTGTCGCCACGCGCTCGCGGCGAAGTCCCATTCCCACAGATCGTTCTGGTTCCCGTTCGCGTCCGTGCCGCCGTAGATGACGAGCCTGCCCTGGCTCCAGAGCGCGCCTCCCGCTCCCGCGCGCGGCGTCGGGAACGTCCCCACGCCGCCACCAGAGATCTGCGTCCAGGTCGTCGCCGGCGTGCATGCTGCCGGAGCGACGGCGGTGCAGGCGATGGTCGCCTTCCAGATGTCGTTGGTGAGCGCGCCGGCGACGCCGGTCGTCTTCCGTCCGCCGAACAGGTAGAAGGTCGTCGGCGACGTGTTCGGATCGGGCACGAGCGTCATTCCGGTGCGGAAGCCGATCCCGCCGCTGGCAGCGTCGAAGACCGACGGTGAACCGACGCACGAGGCCGTCGCCGGCTGGATCGGGGCGCTCGCATTCGTGGATGCGGCGCCGAACAGGACGCATCCCTGGATGCCGCTGTTCGCCGCCGTGACGGCGGCGCCGCCGACCATCATGCCGCCCGCATAGATCTGCGAGCTGTTCGCGCCCGCGACGACCGCATTGAAGGGAATGAATCCCGCGGCGGAGGACATCCCTGCATTCGCGAACGGGAGCACCCCGACGAGCTTCCAGCTATTGGTGATGGTGGGAGGCACGCTGAAGTTCGTGAAGGAGCTCTTCCGATCGAAGAGCTGGATCTCGTTCGACATCGTCCCCGTGGCGCCCGCTCCACCGGCGACGACCAGCTGGAAGTCGTCGATGTCGCACGGGACGACGAATCCATTGGTGAAGCAGCTGCCTCCGGTGGTGGCGTGACCGACCGCCGCTCCGGACCGCGCGCTGGGCAGAGGACCCGCAGGCGGCGCGGTGACCGTCCACCCCTGGAAAAAGTTGAACGTCGCGAAGCTGCCCTGCGGATCGACGGGCGTGCCGGCCGCGTCGGTCCCTCCGAAGAGGATGAAGCCGCTGTTGCCGAGAGCGACCGCGGCAGCGGTCCGAGCGGAGGGCCCGCCATCCGGCGCCTCGGTGGTCGCAAGCTGCTGCAGCGGCTGCCAGCCGACGGGTGTGCCGGCGACCGGAGGAGAGAAGGAGCCGAACGAGGGCGCCGCGGGACTGGTCGTCGACGCCTGCTCATAGTCCCCGTACGCAATCGATGCGTAGGACGAAGATTGCACGCCGCCGTCTGGGAGCTGGATGTCCGTAGCGGTGAACTCCGCGGCCCTCCCTCCCGGACCGGGGCCGTTCGCAATCCACGTCGCGGGCGAGAACAGCGCGTCGCTCTGGTTCGTCACGTCGTAAGCGGTGGCGCCGTTCGCCGTGCCGGCGACTTCCCTTCCGGCGAAGCTCAGCTCCACCTGCTCGGGGTAGCCGGTCACCGGAACGGAGTGGCCGCTGTCGTCCTGGACGCGGAGCGACACCTGGGCGGTCGCCTGGGGGAGCTGGAATTCCAGCACCGAGCCGTCCGCAGCGACCGGCGAATCAGCCAGGTCGTGCCCCGCCTGGCTCGCGACGACGCGCACGCCGACGAAATCGGGGGTCGAGGTGACCGCGCCGAGGTTGGCCAGGATCGTCGTCCGGATGCTGCCGTCGGCGCTCGGCCGCTTCGAGAGCAGGAACTTGGTCGCGTCGGCCGCGATGGTCCGCGGCGTCGGAGCGCCGCTCACGCACTTGAACGTGCCCACCGTGGAGGCGGTGCCGAGGTCGCAGTGGTAGTCCCCGGGGCACTCCGCCGAGCTGCTGCAGGCGAAGGTGGAAGCATCGGGTCCCTTGCAGGCTGCGATCGTCGCGAGCGCGCCCGCGAGACACGCGAGCTGGACGGTGCGGAACGAGCGGCGGTCGTTGGCAAAGCTCATCTGTTGCGGCCCCCGTGTGGAGACGTTCGGTGATTTGCTGGAAGCGGCGGAACGCGACTGCGTCACTAGAACCTGCCCTGCACGGCGACGCCGTCGCCGGTCGGCAGGAAGTACAGAAGGCCAGCGCCGATGGCCGCGGCCGCGCCGGCTCCGAAGAGGACCGCACCGAGCGTCCGGCTCGACTTGGCCGTCGAGGAGAGGTCATCGATCGTCGATTGCGGATGCGGGCGCGCGGTCAGCTCGTCCTCGTACTTCGACGCCCTGGAGGTGAACACCAGGCCGCCGCCGATGAACAAGGCCGCGGCGCCGGCGCTGATGTACGCGTACGTGCGGTCCTTCCCGCGCGCGGGCGCGACGCTCGTCGTGGTCATGGCCTGCGGCGGAAGCGCGGTCCGCGCGGCGGCGGGCGCAGCTTGTGCCGGGGGTTGCGACGCGGCAGCCGCGGGAGCTGCGCTCGGCGCGGGCGGCTTCAGCGATTCGGCGACCGCGGTCCGCTCCGGAGTGGGCGCGGCGCTCGCCAGCGGGGGCGGCGCCAGGGTCGGCGCTCCGCCCGTCATCGGAGGAGTCTGCGCGATGCCCTTGGGCGGGCCGTCTTTCGCCCGCTTCTCCTTCGCCTGCAGCTCCTCGATCTCGCGGATCGCCTTCTCGATGGCGGCGCGGTTGCTCGCGGTCGCATCCTTCGACTCGCGCAGGTAGCTCTTGTAGAACTGCTTGGCCTTCTCGTACTGCCCCGCCTGCCGGTAGCTCTGGGCGATGTTGTAGAGGAGCGCGGGCAACGGCCTCAGCCGGTAGACGACGATGTATTCCTCCGCCGCCTTGTCGTACTCGCCCAGATCGTAGTGCACCTTGGCGCGCGCGGCGTGCGCCTTCGCCTCCTCGAGCGAGGAGTCCTGCGCGCGCAACGGCCCGGCCGCGAGCGCGAGCAGGGCGGCCATCAACGCAAGTCGGTGCATTCACCCCTCCCCAGAAGCGCTGCCGGAGCGCTGCAATGCTCCCGCTGCGCTCGAGCGGTCGCCATCGTACGACGGCCTCGGCCCGCCTCCGAATTTCCGGAAACGCGCCGTCCATGTACGTCTTTCGGTTACAACCCGGCCGCGCGGCGATCAGAAATCGATCTTGATCGTGTCCTCGTCGCCCTGCTTGGCGGGTGGCTTGTCCTTCTTCGCCTTGCGCGGGGTGCCCACGGGCGAAGCGGCGACCACTTTCGGCTCGGCGACGAGCTTCGCCTGCACCGTCTGCGACGCGTCCGCGAATACGTCGCTCACGTATGGGTTTGGCAGATAGCCCGCCCGGCGGAACTCGAAGTGGATCTTGGTGTTCTTCGGCACGTCGAAGTTGAAGGGAGTGACGCCCTGCTTCTTGCCGCCCGTCCAGATCGCTTCGACGTCGGTGCCACCGGGGTCCGACCAGACGAAGAGGGTCACGTTCTGCGCGACCTCGGCGGGCTTCTTCGCCTCCGCCTCCCTCGCGGCCGCCGCCAGCTTCTCCGCCTCGCGTTGGGCGCGTTCCGCTTCGTGCCGCAT
>JBJMQJ010000497.1:0-5242 GCA_045802765.1 Myxococcales bacterium | reverse complement strand
GGGCTGCTCCGCTCGCGGCGAGCGCGCTGCGCCGGCGTGCGCCGAGCGAAATCCGCGTGCACGGCGAGCCGGTGGTCGCGTTCCGCGCGCCCGACGGCACCGTCTTGATGAACGGCGAGGGCGGCCCCGTCCGCCTCGCCGCGATCGACAGGTCCAGGGGTGGGGAGTCCGCAGTCGGCGCCGTGTCGGGGGGCGTGGCGCCGCCGGAAAGGAGCGACGCGAGCAGCCGGCGCGGCACCCGACTCGCCCGGCGCACCGGCGCGCTGCCGGCTCCGGCCCTGGCGACGCTCCGACTCGCGCTCGAGCGGACAGCCCGTGCGGGGGGCTACAAGCTTCCCGTCGCGGAGCTCCTCGCCGCGCCCGATGCGGTGGAGGTCGGGCGGGCGCTGCCGATCCCGGCAGACGATTCGCGCCGTCGCGCAGCTTCGCTGGCGGCCGCGGCATTTCTCGGCGGTGGTCCCGGTGGCAAGGTCGCGCGCCTCGTGCTCTCGATGCCGTTCCCGAATCCGGGCGAGATTCACGTCGGGACGGATCTCTCGGACGCGCTCGGCGCGTACCTCTCCGCGCCGGTCGTGCCTTCCGCTCCCGTGCGGGCGGCGTCGGCGACGCCGCCTCGCCGCGGAATCCTGCGGCCTGGGCCAGTTGCCGAGGCCGCCGTCTCCCGTAGCGGAGAGCTCCATGCGCTCGCGGTCATGCACGCGCGGCGCGCACACGCCGAGCTGGCGACCGCCGCGGCGTTCCCCGCCGCGATGGAGATTTTGCCCGCGCTTCCGCCGCTCCTGCGGCGCGCCGTTCTCGCCTCGGGCGAGTTCAGCCCCGGGCCGGGGGCGCCGGTGCCGGCGCCCATCCGGCATCTCGCGCTGGGCGCTCCCTTCTCGCCCCCCGAGCTGACCGTTGCCGGGCCCGAGGAGACGAAGGCGACGCGGCCGCTCGGACCGGGGGAGGACGAGATCGTAATCCCGATGCCGCTGTGGACGCAGATGGGCCGCGGGCAGATCAGCTTCACCGATCAGGTCATGGCGTCGCCGGTCGCGCGCACCTCCTACGCGCCGCCGCTCGGCACGTACACGCTCGTCAGGCCCGCCGGATTCCACCTCCTCGATGCCGACGTCGCGCCGCCTGCGGGCGCGCCGGGGATGGTCGAGCTGGCCGGGCCGACGGCGATTCGCCTCCGGGCGCGAGTGCAGGGCGGCGCCCGCGCGGACGCGGCGGTCGGCAAGCTGATGCTTGGCAAGGTGCCGCTCGACGATGGAACGTCCGCCGTGGCGGGGCGGGGGCGCATGCGCGTCGGCGAGCCGCTCGACGCGGCGGCCGTGGCGGCTCGCCGCGCGGCGTTCCAGCAGATCGCTCCTCGCGCCGTGCCCCGCCTGCCCACCGCCGTGAAAGTTGCCGCGGCGCAGGCGGCGGCGCCCGCTCCGGCGGGCGGGTCCATGGCGGTCGCGGCGCGCTCCGCGATGCGAATCGCGGACGACGTGGAAGGTCGGGCGATGCCGCCCCGTCCGGCGGTGAGTCCGCTCGCCGCCGACGCTGCGCGCGAGGTGCGCCTGGGAGCCCCCGCAAATCGTGCTCCACCGCCGGCCGGCGCGCTGGTCACTGCCGCGCAGGAGGGCGGCGCTGCCGGCACGCTGGTCGCTGCCGCGCACGAGGACCGCGTTGCAGGCACGCTGGTCGCCGCCGCGCAGGAGGGCCGCGCTGCCGGCGCGCTGGTCGCCGCCCCATCAGCCCCGGCCGCCGCCCCACCGGACGCCGCCGCCGGGATCGAAGGCCTTCCCCCCGGTGCCTGGAGCGGCGCGCGTCCGGGCGCCGCCGGCGGCTTTGTTCCGTGGTCCTACTCGGACGAACCCCGCCGGTCCGCGATGACGACGGTCGGCGGAGTCTCGTTGAGTGGAGTCGCGCGACCCGATGTCCCGTCGGTCCCGACGGGAATGCGCTTCCGGTACGCGGCCGCGCCGCTGTGGTGGTCGAGCGCGCTGCGCGAAGACGACGGAGAGAGGCGCGCTCCGGCGTCGCAGCGCCTCCGTTCCGGCTACCGGTCGGCGAACACCGCGGCGGCGATCTGGCGATCGATCTTCGCGCGCAGCGTTTCCTCCACCGACGTCAGCGGAGGCATGGACCACGGCCACGATGGGCCCTTCGGAGCGCTCGTAAGCGTGGAGCGGCGGATGGACGTCCTGGTCGCGCTCGGCCTGGTCGGAAGTGGCAAGGCCGCCGCCGCTGCCTCCGGGGCGCGCGCCCGCGGACCCGAGACGATCTACGTGGCGATGGACGAGCAGGGCAAGGCGGGTCCCGCGACAGGCGATCAGATCCGCCGCGGAAACGCGCTCGCGCAATCCGTCGAGATGCGCATCGTCGCCGCCATCCCGCCCAGCCCGCCGCCGCTCCAGGCGATGGGCTCGGGCGTCGCTTCCCACCCCCAGGTCCTCGCCCGGCACCGGCACGCGCCGGGAGCCGAACCCAAGGCCGAGGAGGCCGTGAGCCAGTCCAGGATCGAGGGATCCGTCGACGCCATCGCGCAGCGCATCTACCACCGCATCCGGCGCCGCATCGCGAGCGATCGCGAGCGCTTCGGCGGCTAGTTGCAAAGGGGGGACACCATCGAGATGGTGTCCCCATAGGAAGGAAGCGTTCCATGCCGCTCGTCAAGGCGAAGATCATCAATCTCGACAAGTCGGGCGACGACCTGACCGTGCTCTTCAACCCGAAGGAGTTCTCCATCCAGAAGACCGTGCAATGGGAGCCGCACAAGGCGCCCGGCCTCGATCTTCCCGAGCAGGAGTTCACCTCCGGCAATCCGCGCGTCCTCTCGGTGGAGCTGTTCTTCGACACCTACGAGGAGAAGAAGAGCGTCCACGAGCACACCGACAAGCTGCAGAACTACGCGCTGGTCGACCCCGACAAGCACCAGCCTCCGCTGGTGATGTTCCAGTGGGGCCAGATCAAGTTCAAGGGCGTGATGGAGACCTTGAACCTGCGCTTCACCATGTTCTTCGACGACGGGACCGCCTGCCGCGCGGTCGCCAGCGTGAGCATCAAGGAGTGGATGACGGCCGAGGAGCAGCTCAAGGTGAAGCCGCGCAACTCTCCGGATCACACCAAGCGCCGCACGGTGAAGATGGGCGAGACGCTGGCGCTCATCGCGCACGAGGAATACGACGACGCCTCGGAATGGCGCCGCATCGCCGACGCGAACGGCATCCTCGATCCGAAGGACGTGAAGCCCGGCACGGTGCTCACGCTGCCACCCATCCTGTAGCCGCTCGCGCTTCGAGGACACCGCAGATGCAGACCTTCTACGAGATCCTGCAGAAATCGAAGGAGACCGGCGCCGGGCATGACGGAAGCCGCTACGGCGTGGAGGTCGGCATCGTCACCAACGTGAAGGACCCGAACAAGCTGGGCCGCATCAAGGTCCAGCTTCCGAGGCTGCCCGGCGGCCCCGAGACGGACTGGGCGCGCGTCGCGCAGCCGGCGGCGGGCGCCGGGCGCGGGTTCTACTGGCTTCCCGAGGTCGGCGACGAGGTGCTCATCGCCTTCGAGCTCGGGCAGGCGAACTGCCCGTACGTCCTCGGGGCCCTGTGGAACGGCCAGGACAAGCCGATGGAGGGCGCCTACGCCGACGACAACACCACCCGGATGATCCAGACCAAATCCGGTCACAAGATCGTTCTGTGCGACAAGTCGGGCGAGGAGAAGATCGTCATCGCCGACAAGTCGGGGAACCGCACCATCACCTTCGACGTGAAGGCGAAGAAGTTCCTCGTCGAGGCGAAGGAAGGCGACATCGAGCTCCACGCCGAGAAGAAGATCGTCCTCGATTGCGAAGACCTCGAGATCAAGACCTCCAAGAACGCCAAGCTCGACGTCGCCTCGAACTTCGACCTCAAGGTCGGCGCCGACGCGAACATCAAGGCTTCCGGCAATCTGAAGCTCAAGGCAAGCCGGGTGAACATCAACTAGCGGGGCCCCCCGCGTCGCGGCCGGGTAGCGCTAGGGACGTCGCGGGCGCAAAGTTGACCCGGTGCCCGTCCGTGCTACGCACGAACCGTGCGGCGCGCTGCGCTCGTCCTGTCGCTTCTCTGCTCCGCCGGCGTCCGCGCGGCGACGAACGATCTCCAGCTCTGGCGGCTGGGAAGCCCCGACTCGATCCGTGTATGCACGCTGTGCAATGGCACGGACGACGTCTCCGTGCCGGCCGACGCCTCGGCGCAGTTCCGCTTCGCGCGCATGGCGGCGACGCTCGCGCTCGCCTTCGCGCCCGCGTTCGAGGACCAGGCGCAGACCACCGGGCAGGCGGGGTTCGAGATGGGCGGCGGCGTGCAGGTGGCGTTCCCCAAGCTCGCGCCGCAGGAATGGCCCTCCGAAGGCACGCTGGGCACCGGTTCGCCGCCGCAGGCCCTCTTCCTTCCCACGGTCGCGCTGCGCAAGGGCCTGGGCGGCTCGGTGGAATTGGGCGCGGCGATCTCGTGGCTCACCGGCTCCCAGACGGTGGGCGTCGGGGGCCAGATCCGCTGGGCGCCGATCGAAGGGCTCTACGGCCTGCCCGACGTGGCCGTCCGCGCCTGGGCCACCCGCCTGATCGGCGCGCAGGAGCTGAACCTGACCTTCGGCGGCGCCGACATCCTCGTCTCCAAGAGCTTCGGAGTCGCGGGAACGATGAGGCTGCAGCCATACGTGCAGTACGGCATGACGCTCGTCGACGCGAGCAGCGGAACGGTGGACTTCAGCCCCGGCTCGGAGAACCCGAGCGATCCCTCCGCCGACGACCGGTCCTTCCACCGCATCGCCTTCTGGGAGAACCGCTACCACCGCGTGGTCGCCGGGGTGCGCATAGTGACCGGTTCGGTCTTGTTCGGGGTGGAGGGCGGCGTCGCGTTCGGCACCAACCCGGTCCAGCACGACAGCGTGCCGGGCGGTGTTTCGACGCAGTTCACTCGCGTTTGGTCCGCGTCCGCCCGCCTGGGCACGACGTTCTAGGCCACCGCACGGTCACGTCCCTCATGGCTGCCCCGCCGTTTCGGTTCACACGGAGTTGACCTGGTACCGTCGGCGGTTATTTACTGTCAATGCCGTGGAAAATCCGCAACGATCCGAATAGCCCGCTACGTCCTCCGAGACCGCCAAGTCCGCCCAAGCCGCCGCGCGCGCCGCGGCCGCCGGCTGCGCCGAAGGCGCCTCGGCCGCCGCACCCGCCCGCTCCTCCGGGGAAGAAATACTATTGGGTGGACTAGGCATATCGCGGTGT
>JBJMQJ010000496.1:0-8983 GCA_045802765.1 Myxococcales bacterium | reverse complement strand
CGCGCGGGCTCCGCGTTCTGGAACGTCCACTCCATCTGCACCGAGGAGCCCGGGGAAAGGGACAGACGAGGGTGGCGGAAGAAGAACAGCGAATGGTCGCCGGCGCGGACGACGTGGGCGCGCGCCTGTTCGAGGTGGTCGAATCGGTAGCGCAGCGGCGCGTTGAAGATCTCCATCCGCGACCTCCGACTCTGGAAAGTCTTCCCAGAACGCGGCGGAAGGAAGCTAGGGCGGAGGGTAGGGCAAGGACCGACTACCGTGCCTCGTGGACCACCCGAGCTTCGATGTCGAAAGCTCGACATCGACATCGAGCTTCGACCGCGAGTTTCGACGGCGAGTTTCGAGCCTCGAGCCTCGACGTCGAACCTCGAGTCTCGACGTCGAACCTCGAGTCTCGACGTCGAACCTCGAATCTCGACGTCGAACCTCGAATCTCGAAACTCGCAGTCGAATCTCGAAACTCGCAGTCGAATCTCGAAACTCGCAGTCGAATCTCGAAACTCGACGTCGAACTCGACGTCGAATCCCGAACCGCGAAATCTCGTGTAGACAGGGTGGCTTCCCCCTCGGGGCGCACAGATGGCTGAAACCGCTCGGCCGGCCGCGTCACTCATGGTCGTGCCGGTGCCCCCCGCCGACCGCACCCCCGCCCTGGACCCCGGGCGCGGGGAGGTTCCGCCGGAGCGGGACTTGCTCGACCGCGCGCGCCGCGGCGAGCCGGAGGCGTTTCGCGTGATCTTCGACCGCCACGCTCCTTCCGTCCGCCGGTTCCTCGGCGACCTCTTGCGCGACGATTCAGCCGCGGACGAGGCCACGCAGGAAACGTTCGTGCGCGCCCACGCGCGGATGCGCACGCTGCGGGAGGACGAGCGGCTGGGCGGATGGCTGCTCGGCATCGCGCGGATGGTCTCCCTGGAGCAGCTGCGCAGGTGGCGGCGCGACCCTCTTCCTCTTCCCGAGGAGGAACCCCGCGAGGCGGACCGCGCCCCTTCGCCCGAGGCGGCGCTGCTCTCCGGCGAGGCCGACCGGCTGCTCGACGGAGCGCTCCAGCTGCTCTCCGCGGAGCGTCGCGCCGCCCTGCTCATGCGCATCGATCACGGCCTTCCCTACGAGCAGATCGCCGAGGCGATGGGCTGGAAGCTGCAGAAGGTCAAGAACGAGATCCACCGCGCGCGCCTTCAGCTGCGCGAGCGGTTGTCGGGATATGTCGAGGGAGGAGCGTCATGAGCGACCATCCGACCTTCGAGGAGCTGGAGAAGGCGGCATCGGGCGGAGAGGACCGTCCAGAGGTCGTGGCGCATGCCGCGAAGTGCGCCGAGTGCGCGCGCGAGGTGGCGTGGCTTCGCGCCGAGGCGCAGCTCGTCCGGCGCCGCGCGCAGCCGCCGGTGCGTCCGGAAATCTGGCGGGCCATCGAGGAGCGGATCCACGCTCCAATCCCAATCTCGCGGGCGCGCCGCTTCCGCCCGATGCTCGCGGCGGCGGCCGCCGTGGCCGCGGCGGCGGCGCTCGCGGTGGTGGTCCGCCCGCGCAACCCGCCGCCGGCCGGCGGTCCGCTCGACGCCTCCGTGTCCGACGAGGTGGCCGCCGAGACCGACCCGAAGGCGAGGCAGGCCCTGGACCGCGCGGCGGTCGACTACCGCAGCGCGCTCGGCGTGCTCGAGCAGGAATACGCCAGCGCGCGCGCCCGCTTCGACTCGCGCACGCAGAAGCGTTGGGACGAATCGTTCGCCCGGGCGCGGTCGCTGATCGACGCGAGCGCGCAGGCGCGCAACGACCCCGAAGAGCGCGTCAAGCTGCTCGACGGCAGCGCCGTCATGGTCCGCTCGCTCCGCCACGCCATCGAGGATTCGGAGGAGGTCGCACGATGATCGGCAGCATCGCCCTGCTCGCAGCGCTCCTGGCCACGACGCCCGCGCCGCGTCCCCGCGCGCACCCTCCCGCGAAGGAGCCGGAGCTCGACGTCGACTTCGGCGCCATGGAGATGCCCGACTTCGACTTCTCGCGGCTGCGCACCGATCTGCGCGCGCTCGCGAAGCTGCGCGGTCTCCATCTATCCGGCCTGCGCCTGCTCGCCCAGCGTGACGAGGATGAGGAGGACGACGAGGAGGAGGACGCGGGCACACGGCCGTCCGAGCGTGACCGCGCCAGGCGCGCCAGGGACAGGGAAGTCCGCGACGCGGAGAAGCAGGCCCGCGAAGAGGAGCGGCAGGCCCGCGAAGAGGAGCGGCGCGCCCGCGAGGAGGAGCGGCGTGCCCGCGAGCGGGAACGATGGCGTAGCCGGTTCGACCTCGACTGGCGCAAAGGGTTCGACTCCGACGACGACGGTTCCGGGAAGGAGCCGAGCGCGCGCGCGACCGGCAGGGACGGCGCCGCTTCGCTGGCGGTGAAGGGGCCGGTCACCTTCCGCCTGCGTGTGCAGTCCGGCGAGGTGGAGGTGGTGCCGAGCGACAAGCCGCGCATCGCGCTCAGCGTGGACGGCGTTCCCGTCACCGGCGACGTGCAGATCCTGCAGTTCGGCGACCGCGTCGAGGCCGAGTTCAACGGACGGCGGCAGCTGCGCCGGGGCCGGCTGCGGGTCGAGCTGCCCAGGGGCTCCGACGTCGACTTCGCCTCCACCTCCGGCGACATCTCGGTGCAGAACGTCGGCGGCGACGTCCGCGTGCGGACCATGTCCGGCGACGTCAAGGTGCAGGGAGCCCGGAATGCCGACGTGGACAGCGTCTCCGGGGATGCGACCGTGAACGTCAGCGGACCGCGGCTGCGGCTGCACCTCGTGTCCGGCACCGCGCTCGCGACCACCGCCGATCCGGCGGTGCAGCTCGCCTTCCAGTCCGCTTCCGGCAACCTGGAGTGGACGGGAGTGTGCGCCAAGGGCTGCCACCTCAGCGCGGAGACCGTATCGGGCGACATCAAGCTGCAGCCCGATCCGGCAAGGAGCAGCTTCGAGCTGTCCTACTCGTCGCACAGCGGCGACCTGCGCGACGAGCTGAAGCTCGAGGTGAAGCGCACGCCGAAGCGGAAGCACGGCGGCATGGGCGGGTGGCTCGAGGCGGTGTACGGCAAGGGCGAGGGCGTGATCGAATGCGACGCCTTCTCGGGCGATCTCATCGTCCGCAGGAAGTGAGCCCCGCCGAAGGGTGGGGCGGCGCGTCTCGCGCCCGGGCGTGCGATCATCTACGCTCCCGGCGCGAGACCTTCGATGCGCATCGTGCACGCCGCCAGGACCGACGTGGGCATGAAGCGGGACAACAACGAGGACAACTACCTCGTGTATCCCGAGCAGGGATTGTTCGCCGTCTTCGACGGGATGGGCGGGCACGCCGCGGGCGAGGTGGCGAGCGGCATCGCCGTGCAGGAGATGCGCGAGTTCTTCGAGCTGACCGGCCGCGACCGCGACGCGACCTGGCCGTTCAAGGAGGACCGCGAGAAGAGCTACGACGAGAACCGGCTGGTGACCGCCGTCAAGCTGGTGAACCAGCGCATCCTGGAAGCCTCCGACGCGGATGCCTCGAAGAAAAACATGGGCACCACTTGCGTCTGCGCGCACTTCGTCGAGCGCGCGGGCGCGGCGGCGGCCGTGGTTGCCCACACCGGCGACAGCCGCGTCTACCAGCTCCGGGAAGGGAAGCTGCGCCGCATCACCATCGATCACTCGCTCGTCGAGGAGTACCTGCGGCAGGGCAAGATCACCGAGGAGGAGGCGAGGAGCTTTCCACAGAAGAACATCATCCTCCGCGCGCTCGGTCAGCAGCCGCAGGTGGACGTGGAATCCCACGAGCACGAGCTGCGCCCCGGCGACCTCTTGATGCTCTGCAGCGACGGGCTGTCGGGAATGGTGGACGACGAAGTCATGGAAGCGATCCTGGTGCGCTCGCCCGACCTTGCGGCCGCGGCCCGGAAGCTGCTCGACACGGCCAACGCCAACGGCGGAATCGACAACTCCACCGTGGTCCTGGTCCGCTACGAAGGACCCTGATCGATCAGCTGGCGAGGTCCCGGGCGGCCACCGCCGGGGCCGCGAAGGGGAGGTGGACCACGAACGTGGTGCCTGCTTCGCGGTCCGAGCGCACGTCGACGCGGCCACCGTGCGCGGCCACGATCTGCCGCACGATGTAGAGGCCGAGGCCCAAGCTGTCGCGCACGCAGTGCTCCTCGCCGCGCCGGAAGGGATCGAAGACGAACGGCAGGACCGCCGCGGGGATGGGCGGTCCATGGTTGTGCACCTTGAGCACCAGCTCGGTGGGCTCGGCGTACCAGCCGATATAGACGGGCCGATCCGCGGCGCCGTACTTGAGCGCGTTCACCAGCAGGTTCTCCAGCACCTCTTCGAGCCGGTCGGGATCCCAGCGGCCGCGCCCGTCCTCGCCGCGCTGGTACGTGACGGGCCTCTCGGGGTGCAGCGAGGACAGCGAGGCGAGGACGCGCACGCAGAGGTCGTGGAAGTCGACCTCGCGCGGAGCGATGTGAAGCCGCCCTTCCGCCTGTGCCTGCGCGTAATCGACGAGGTCGCGGACGACCCGATCCATCCGCCGCGCGTTGCGCAGGAGCCGGGCGGAGGCCCGCTTGTCGCGGTCCCCGGCGGCGCCGCGCGCGAGCTGCTCGGCGGAGGAGAGGACGACCGTGAGCGGGTTGCGCAGCTCGTGACCGGCGATGCCGATGAGCCGGTGCTGGAACGTCCGCGCCTCGCGCTCGTCGTCGTGCCGCCCCGCCCGCTCGAGCGCGCCGGCGGTGAGCCCGGCCAGCTCGACGAGCAGGGTGCGCTGCTCCTCGTCGAACCGCTGCGGCCCGGCGAACTGCAGGCCGATGACGCCCAGCGGTCCCGCCTCGCCGGGCAGTGGCAACGCGCTCCACGCGCCGTCGCCAGTCGCGCGGAGCAGGTCGCGCATGGCCGCGAAGCGGTCGCCGATCGCGTCCGCCGCGCCGAGCCAGGCGGGCTCGAGCGTCCGGAACACTTCCGCGTGCGGCGCATTTGCCGAGAGCGGGATCATCCGGCACGGCACCAGCGCCTCCTCGGGATCTCCGGAGGCGGCGAGCAGGTGGAGCGCGCCGTCGCGCGCGACATACAGGTTCCCGCCTCTGGCGCCCGCCACCATGACGCCCGTCTCCACGAAGGCGCGACCCACGTCCCGCCGCGAGGCAGCCGAGATCAGCGCCTTCGTGTAGGCGCGAAAGTCGCGCGCCGCGGACGGGTTGCTCGATCGCACTGGAGAAGGATCCTGTGCAACCTGCGGCCGCGCAAGCGCGGAGGTCTGCCTTTGCTCAATTCTGCGCGGCGCGGAAGCAGGCGCCGGCGCCAGGGACGGTCACGTATTCGCCCGGTGCCAGGCGTCGAGGATGCTCTCGCGAGTGACGATGCCGAGCGGCCGCGGCGCGTCGGGGCTCTCCACCACCACGGCTTCGGTCGTCCGGGATTCGGAGAGGGCGTGCAGCGCATGCTGCAGGTCGTCATCCGGGAGGAGCAGCACCACGCCGGCCGTGCGCGCGAGCTCCACCGCCGTGCGCGGCGTCGGCCCGGCGAGCGCCTCGCGGGCGGCGGCCACTGGCAGGACGCCAATGGTGAAGCCGCGGGCATCCACCACGGGCACGGCGATACGCGCTTCGTCCAGCGCCCGGAGCAACTCCGCGCCGGACGATTCCGCGGCGACCCCCGGGGACGCCTCGCACGCCTGCGCGACCGAGAGGTCTCGCAGCGGCTCGCCGCTTCGCGCCCGCACGCCGCGGCGTCGCGCGCCCAGGGTGTAGATGGAGCCGCCCAAAACGCCGTTCACCAGCGCGGCTGCGGCGCCGCACGCGACCAGGAGCGGCAGCACGATCTGGTAGCTGCCGGTCAGCTCGAACATCATCATCACGCCGGTGAGCGGAGCAGCTGTCGCCCCGGCGACCACGGCGCCCATCCCGACAGCCGCGTAGGCACCGGGCCCCGAGGTCAGCGCGGGCAGCGCCCAGTGGACCGCCCGCCCGAACGCGCCGCCGAACATCGCGCCCAGGAACACCGCGGGAAAGAAGCTCCCACCGGGCGAGCCGGAGCCGAGGGTCGAAGCGGTCGCGGCGAGCTTCAGCGCGAAGGTGAGCGCCAGAGCGCCGAAGGTCAGGTCTCCGGCGAGCGCCGCGTTCATGCTCTCGATGCCGGTGCCGAGCACACGCGGCATCCAAAGGGCGAGTAGACCAACGACGAGCCCGCCGACGGCGGCGCGAAATTCGGGACGCAGGCGCGAGAGGCCCTGGCCTAGCCGGCCGGCGGCGTGTCCGGAAAATACCTTCTCCGCGGCGTAGATCGAGCGGATGTAGAGGATCCCCGCTCCGCCAGCCGCGACGCCGAGCGCGAGATAGACGGCGATCTCTCCCGAGTGCTGCAGCGACCAGGAGATGGGCCGCAGCTCGGTTCCTCCGCCGATCAGGGCGCGCGAGGTTGCGGTGGCCGTCACGCAGGAGAGCACGATGGGAGCGAAGCGGCTGACGCCGAAATCGCCGAGGACGATCTCCAGGGCGAACATCGCTCCCGCGAGCGGCGCCTGGAAGGAGGCTGCGATCCCCGCGCCCGCTCCGCAGGCGAGCAGCACCGCCGCCTCCCGGCGCGGAAGCGCGAGGAAACGTCCGAGCGAGGCCGCCACCGCGCCTCCGAGGTGGACGACCGGCCCCTCGCGGCCCGCGCTGCCGCCGGATCCGATCACCAGACCGGCGGCGAGCGACTTCCACACCGCGATCCGCCCGCGCAGCTGGCGGCCGCGCAGGTGGATAGCCTCCATCACCTCGACGACGCCGTGGCCGCCGCTCTCCGGGCTCACGTAGCGGACGATGAGGCCCGCCGCGAGCGCGCCGAAGGCTGGCGCGAGCAGCTTGACCCAGACCGGCGCGTGGATCGCGATCGCGTACAGCCCACCGCGCGTCTCGTGGAAGGTCGCGTTGAAGACCGTGAGCAGGACCAGGGGGTAGTAGAGCCAGAGGCCGAGCGCCGCGGCCAGCGCCACGGCGCGCACGCGCTGCACCTCGAAGCGCGGCAGCCAATCCGGCTTGCGCGCCGCGAGGGCCTCCGCGACGAACGTGAAGGCGAGCGCGAGCAGCGCCAGCACGGCGAACTCGACGTGCCACCGCGCGCGGAGGAGCTGATCGCCGAACGCGGTGGCCCAGGCCTTCCGTCCCGAGCCGAAGAGCGCGGCGGCGACTTCTCCGCCGCGGAAGAGCACGATCTGCACGAAGCGGATGCTCTGCGCGAACAGGCCTGCCGCGATGCCGGCGTAGATGCCGATGACCGCGGCAACTCCCAGGAACAGGGCGCGCTCCCACGGGATGGTCGGCAAGGGCAAGCGGATCGGGTCGCGTGCGCGATGGAGCAGCCGCCCGAACCCGCGGACGGAAGGCTGCTGCGGGTGTTCCGCGCCGGGCTCCACGTTCGCGTCTGTAGCAGCGATAAACCTTCTGCTCAAACGACGGTCGCCGGACAGGGCGGCGCTGGACGGGCGGTGGGAACGGCGCGATGGTGCTGGAGGAGGTTCGCGAGATGAAATGCGCAGCGCCGGCGGATGGGGATCGATTCCGGTGAGCGAGGCGGTCCAGGCAGCGCTGCGCGCGTGCCTCGAGGAGATGTTCGGCGCGGGGACGCGCCTCGCGCGGGCCACGCTGCTGGGCGGTGGCGCATCCATGGAGGCCTGGTCGGTCGATGCGGAGACGCATCGCGGCCCGGTTCCGCTCCTCGTGCGCCGGGCCGCCGGGGGGCGGATCTACCGCGACGCGCTCTCTTTGGCGCAGGAGTTCCGCCTGCTCGAGGCGGCGTGGGAAGCGGGCGTGCGCGTGCCGCGCCCGTACCGCCATTTTCCTGACGTGGCCGGAAGAGAGGCGTTCGCCATGGAGCGCCTGGCTGGCGAGACGGTGGGGCGGCGGATCGTACAGAGACCGGAGCTGGAGGCGGCGCGCGCCGCGCTGCCCGCGCAGATGGCGGAGCAGCTCGCGCGCATCCATGCCCTCGATGCGTCGCGGCTCGAGTTCCTTCCCGGCGCGCGCGACGAGGAACCGCTGCGGAGGTCGCTCGACGTCCTGCAAGGCCAGCTCGACGAAGTGGGCGAGCCGCATCCCGCGATCGAGCTCGCGCTCTTGCGACTCCGTCGCGACCTCCCCCGCGGCGCGCCGCGCGCGGTGTGCCACGGCGATTTCCGCATCGGGAACCTGATGGTGGGAGAGGCGGGCCTGACCGGCGTGCTCGACTGGGAGTTCGCGCACCTCGGCGACGTTCGCGAGGATCTGGCCTGGCCGATGGTGCGGGCCTGGCGGTTCGGCAGGGAGCAGCTGCGCCTGGGCGGTATCGCGCAGCCCGACCTGTTCCTCGAACGTTACGCGCAGCTGACGGGCGTGCGCGTGACGGCACAGGAGCTGCGCGTATTCGAGTTGCTCGGAAACGTGCGCTGGGCGATCGGTGCCCTCACCCAAGCGCGCCGGCACCTGTCTGGAGAAGAGCGCAGCGTCGAGCTGGCCGTTCTCGGCCGCCTGGCGGCCGAGGTCGAGCACGAGCTGCTCTCGCTGGTCGATGGGGGAAACGCCTGATGCCCGACCGTCCTTCGCCGCCCGAATTGGTGGAAGCCGTTCGCGAGTTCCTCGAGGGCGAGGTGCTCCCTTCCGTGCAGGATCCGCGGCTGCGCTTCCGCCTGCTCGTGGCCGCGAACGCGCTCTCGATCGCGAAACGCGATCTGGAGATTGGGGACGACCTGGCGCGCCAGGAGGTCGCGCTGCTGCGTCCGCTCGGCGATGCGCCCGCGCCGGGGACGCCGCGGGAGCAGGCGCTGGCCCTCTGCGCCGCGCTGGCGCGACGCATCCGCCGGGGCGAGGTGCCGCCGGGGACGCTCGAGGCGCTGCGGCGGATCGCGGAGCTGAAGCTGCGGATCGCGAGTCCCCGCTACCTCGAGCGAGGGTGAGTCGCCTTGCTTCCGGCGTTCATCCCCTATTTCCAGATTCCGCCGCTGCGCCTGGGGCCCCTCTCCATCGAGCCGTTCGG
>JBJMQJ010000495.1:0-6069 GCA_045802765.1 Myxococcales bacterium | reverse complement strand
CACCAGCGACGCGCCCAGACCGGCGGCGACCAGGTTGATGCCCTCGGTGGCGCTCTTGGTGAAGACCACCTCGCCCTCGGCTGCACCGATGAACTGGGTGATTTTGCGACGCGCCGCCTCGTAGGCCTGGGTGGCGCGCTCGGACAAGAGGTGCACCCCGCGGTGCACGTTGGCGTTGTCCTGCTCGTAGTACCGACCGATCGCCTCGATGACCGCACGCGGCTTCTGGCTGGTCGCGGCGCTGTCGAGATAGACGAGCGGCTTGCCGTGCACCTCTTGCTGAAGGATGGAGAAGTCCTTTCTCACCTTCTCGACGTCCAGCTTTCCCGGCATCTCGCGCAACGCTCTCATGCCGCTTCCTTCAGCCTCTCGAACGCAGGCAGCTTCGAGGTCACCAGGTCCCGCACGCGCGCCCGGAGCGGCCCGAGCGGGACCAGATTCACCATCTCGCTCGCGAACGCATAGGTGAGCAGGCTTCGCGCCGCCTCCTCGCCGATCCCTCGCGTCCGCAGATAGAAGAGGGCGGTCTCGTCGAGCTGGCCGACCGCCGCGCCATGCGCGCACTTCACGTCGTTCGCGAAGATCTCGAGCTGCGGCTTGGTGTCCACCACCGCGTCGTCGGAGAGGAGCAGGTTCTTGTTCGTCTGGCGGGCGTCCGTCTTCTGCGCGTCCTGCCGCACCAGGACGCGCCCGCTGAAGACGCCGCGCGACTGGCCGTCGAGCACGCCCTTGTACAGCTCGCGGCTGGTGCAGCGCGGGCTCTTGTGATCGATCACCGTGCGGTTGTCGAGGTGCTGCTTGCCCGTCGCCATGTAGAGGCCGTTCAGCGTGCACTCGCCGCCCTCGGAGGCGAAGAGCGCCCGCATCTCGTTGCGCGCCAGCGCGGCGCCCAGGGCGAGCGAATGCGAGGTGAAGCGGCTGCCGCGCCCGCAGCGGACCTGTGTCGCCGCGACATGGAAAGCGCGCGCGCTCTCCTCTTGCAGCTTGTAGTGATCGAGACCCGCGTTCTCGCCCAGCACCACCTCGGTGACCGCGTTGGTGAAGTACACCTCGTCGCCGGGGCCGGCGTACGTCTCGACTACCGCGGCCTGGCTGTTCGCGCCGGCGACGATCAGGTTGCGGGGCTGCGACAGCGTGGGTTTGCCGGGCGCAGTGGAGAGGTACAGGAGGTGGATCGGCGCGTGCAGCACGGCGCCGGCGGGGAGGTGCACGAACGCGCCGTCCTCGATGAAGGCGGTGTTCAGCGCGGTGAGCGCATCGCGCTGCCCATCGGCGTGGCGGCCCAGCTCCGACTCGACCAGCTCCGGATGCTCCGCGAGCGCCACGGCCAGGCTGCCGGCGAAGGCGCCGCCGGGCGCGCGCGACGACAGCTCCGGCCGGTACCTGCCGTTCACGAACACCAGCCGGGCAGCGACGTCCGCGATCGTCCAGCGGTCGACGTCGCGGACCGTCGTCTCGGCGGCACGCTCGAAGCGCAACTGCGCGAGAGGCGCAAGGCTCGTGTATTTCCACTCCTCGTCCTGCGTCGTGGGAAGGCCCAGCTTGGCGAAGCGGGCAAAGGAAGCCTCGCGCAAAAGACGGAGCGGCGCGCCTTCGCTCCGCGCGAACCGGTCGCGCAGCTCCTGGGTGAAATCGTTCATGTCGCCGCTCGCCGCTCCCCTTCGAGTTGCGCGTACCCCTTCTGCTCCAGCTCGAGGGCAAGCTCGCGACCGCCCGACCGCACGATCCGGCCATTGCTCATCACGTGCACGCGGTCGGGGACGATGTACTCGAGCAGCCGCTGGTAATGGGTGATGACGATCATCGCGCGATCCTTGCTGCGCAAGCTGTTGACGCCCGTCGCGACCGTCCGGAGCGCGTCGATGTCGAGGCCGGAGTCGGTCTCGTCGAGAATGGCGAGCCGCGGATCGAGCACCGCCATCTGGAAGATCTCGTTCCGCTTCTTCTCCCCGCCCGAGAACCCTTCGTTGACCGAGCGGCCGGTGAAGCTCTCGTCGAGCGCGACCAGCTTCATCTTCTGCTTGGCGAGCGCGAGGAAGTCCATCGCATCCAGCTCGTCCTCGCCGCGGCGCTTGCGGAGCGCGTTGAGCGCGGTGCGCAGGAAGTAGAGGTTGCCGACGCCGGGGATCTCCACCGGGTACTGGAACGCCATGAAGACGCCGGCGACGGCGCGCTCCTCCGGCGAGAGCGTGAGCAGGTCCTTCCCCTGATAGAGGACCTTGCCCTTGGTCACCTCGAAAGTCTCGCGCCCGGCGAGGACCTGCGCGAAGGTGCTCTTGCCCGACCCGTTGGGGCCCATGATGGCGTGGACCTCACCCGGGCCGATCTCGAGATCGATGCCGCGAAGGATTTCCTTGCCGCCCACCGTGGCGTGCAGGTCGGTAACGCGCAGCAGGGGCTCCGTCCGCGTCATCCGATGCTCCCTTCCAGGCTGACGCTGAGGAGCTTCTGCGCCTCGACGGCGAACTCCATCGGCAGCTCCTTGAACACCTCGCGGCAGAAGCCGTTCACGATCATCGAGACAGCGTCTTCCTCGGAGATGCCACGCTGGGTGCAGTAGAAGAGCTGGTCCTCGCCGATCTTCGAGGTGGAGGCCTCGTGCTCGACCTGCGAGGAGGTGTTCTTCACCTCGATGTACGGCATCGTGTGCGCGCCGCAGCGGTCGCCCAGGAGGAGCGAGTCGCACTGCGTGTAGTTGCGCGCGCCGGTCGCGCCCTTCTGGATCTTCACCAGGCCCCGGTACGTGTTCTGTCCGTGCCGGGCGGAGATTCCCTTGGAAAGGATGGTGCTGCGCGTGTTCTTGCCGATGTGGATCATCTTGGTGCCGGTATCGGCCTGCTGGTGGTTGTTGGTCAGCGCAACCGAGTGGAACTCGCCGACCGAGTCGTCGCCCTGGAGGATGACGCTCGGATACTTCCAGGTGATGGCCGAGCCGGTCTCCACCTGCGTCCAGGAGATCTTCGAAGCCCTACCCCTGGCGGCGCCGCGCTTGGTGACGAAGTTGTAGATGCCGCCCTTGCCTTGCGCGTCGCCGGGGTACCAGTTCTGCACGGTCGAGTACTTGATCTGGGCGTTGCCCAGCGCGACGAGCTCGACCACGGCGGCGTGGAGCTGGTTCTTGTCGCGCATCGGCGCGGTGCAGCCCTCGAGGTAGCTGACGTAGGCGCCTTCCTCGGCGACGATCAGCGTGCGCTCGAACTGGCCCGTGTTCTCCGCGTTGATGCGAAAATAGGTCGACAGCTCCATCGGGCAGCGCACGCCCTTGGGGACGTAGACGAACGAACCGTCGCTGAAGACCGCGGAGTTCAGCGTGGCGAAGAAGTTGTCCGAGTAAGGGACCACCGAGCCCAGGTACTTCTTCACCAGCTCGGGATGCTTCTGCACCGCCTCCGAGAAGGAGCAGAAGATGACGCCCGCCTTGGCCAGCTTTTCCTTGAAGGTGGTCGCCACCGAGACGCTGTCGAAGACGGCGTCCACCGCCACTCCGGAGAGCCGCTTCTGCTCCTCGAGGGGGATGCCGAGCTTCTCGAACGCCTTGAGCAGCTCGGGGTCGACTTCCTCCAGGCTCGTGGGGCCCTGCCCCTTCGGCTTCGGCGCCGAGTAGTAGACGATGTCCTGGTAGTCGATGGCGGGGTAGCGCACGTTCTGCCAGCGCGGCTCCTTCATGGTGAGCCAGTGCCGATACGCCTTGAGGCGCCAGTCGAGCATGAATTCCGGCTCGTTCTTCTTCGCGGAGATGAGGCGGATGACGTCCTCGTTCAGCCCGCGCGGGACGCTGTCGGTCTCGATGTCGGTGACGAACCCGTGCTCGTACTGGCGGTTCGTCAGGTCCTGGAGCGTCTTCGCGGAGGTGCTCACGACAACGTCCTCAAGGGGAAGGTCTCGGGCTGGGAGCGCATCCAGACGTCCATCTCCGGCTCGGTGCGGAGGAGGTCGCTGAGCTTGGTGCTCTGCAAGGCGCGCTGCACGGCGCGGTCCACGGCGATCCAGAGCGACCGGATGGAGCAGTCGTCGTTGCGCACGCAGGTGCGCTCGACTCCTCGATGCTGGCCGCAGAAGGCGGTCGAGTAGAGGCTGTGCCCCAGCGAGGCGAGGACCGTGCCCACGTTGATGTGCTCGGCGGGGCGGGCGAGCCGGTAGCCTCCCTTGCGGCCGCGGACGCTCTTCACCAGACCGCCGCGCCGCAGGAGCCGCATCAGCTTGTGCACGTGCGCGTGGCTCAGCCCTTCGCGCTCGGCGATCTCGGGGGTCGTCACGGCGCCGTCGGGCTGCTTCGCAACCTGCAGCAGGCAGCGAAGCCCGTATTCTTCCTGAGCTGTCAGCCTCATCTACGCTCCGGGGTGCATCGATGGCGTAACGAAACCATACTTGTAAGTCAACTATATCGGGATGGCGGCGCACCGGCGCGCTGCGCGGCTGGCAGACGGGCGTGCCTCCGGGCGGGCGCCGACCGGACGGAATGCGCAGGTTCGCCACGCCGCGTGGTCGACCGAAGCGCGGACGGAGCGAGCGAACATGGAGCAGCGGAACGGGAACGGAAATGGCGACCCGCAGTTCACCACGCGCGGAGCAGGCGAGCAGCTCGACGAGACCGTGGCTGCTGCCGGCGGACCCATCGCCGGACCCGGTGAAGGTCAAGGCGGCACGCCGAAGAAGGCGTCTCCCCCGGCGCGCCGGCCGCGGCGCAAGAGCGTCGCCGCGCGGCGGGGCGCCGACGAAACCGGCCGCAAGACTGGAACGGGCGAGAAGATCAAGAACCCGCGCCAGCTGAGGAACCCGCGCCGGCGCAAGGAGCGGCAGATGGGTCCGACCGGCCGCCGGCGCGCGGGCGTCGGGAGGAAACCGAAGGGGAAGTCGCGCACGGCTGCGGGGCAGAGGCGGCAAGGCGCGGGAGGAAGCCCGAAGGCGAAGCGGCGCAAGGCGAACCGCGGACGGGCGTGACCCTCGCTCAGCGGACGTCGAGCAGGATCTGCCGGGTGAGCTGGTACTGCGCCGGATCGTCGCCGAATCGGCAATACCAGCGCCGGATGTGGCTGCCGGTCATCATTTCGCGCTTGCAGATCGTCGGCGATTCTTCCTGCTCGAGCGTCACGCCGGCCATCGACTGGTAGTGGCTCGCCGCTATCCGCAGCACGTCGGCGCTTCCGGGCCGTCCGGTCGCGCACGACGCGAGGAAAAGCGCCGCCAGGAGGATGCTCCTCATGGCGGCGGAATCTAGCACACGCGATGCTACCGGGTGACGCCGCTGACGGGCGACACCCGGCAAACAGTGCATCAATCGTCGTGAGCACCGGACTTGCGCCAGCGGTCGTCCTTGGGATCGAACACCAGCGGCCGCAAGTAGTCGTTCGGATCGACCAGCCAGATCAGCTCGGGCCGTTCCGCCTCCGGAATGCTCATCGCGTTCTGCTGCATCTCGTAGGCGACCTTCCACTCCAGCGACGAGCTCTCCGCCGCGACGGCGGTGACGTGGTTCGGGATGAAGACCTTCGGGGCGATGTGCTGGTTGTAGCTGACGATGTCGCGCTCGCCGTTGGTTCCGAATCCGAGGCTGACCACCGACCCGAGCTCCACGTCGGTGGGCCGCAACGACTCCATGACCTGTGCCACGCGCTGGCCGACCGCGGGTCCGAAGCAGCCCAGCGCGTCCTGCCCGGGCTGGCTCGGCGTGTTCGCCGGCGCAGGCGGCGGCAGGTTGTTCACGGCGGCGCAGCCTTCCTTCAGAGCGCCCGTCGTGTTGTGCCACGCGAACGTGAAGCGGTTGTCGCCGCGCAGCTTGAATTGGTAGTAGATGCTGATGGGGCCGCCCTGACCCGCGGTGGAAGTACGCAGGTCCAGCACCGTCGTCAGGGAAACGCCGGCGGGGAACAAGCTCGCGTCACGCGGGTCGGCGACGTTGCACGGCGTCTGGCACAATCCGTTGACCGGGCTGTTGGTGGCGGGGGCAATACGTCCTGGCCGGAAGTGAAGTCAAGGCGGCAGGCGCTCTAGATGAGCGGCACCATCGCTCTTCACTGCAGCGGCCCGAGCGTGCCGGACCCACTCTGGGTCGCGTCAGGCCGCGCGCGT
>JBJMQJ010000043.1:0-4642 GCA_045802765.1 Myxococcales bacterium | reverse complement strand
GGGGGCGCTGCTGCTCGCCGCGACCGGCGAAGGCTTGGTGCGCGTGGCCTTCAGCTGCGAGGACCACGACGCCGTGCTGGCAAGCCTGGCCAGCGACATCAGTCCGCGGATCTTGCGCACGACGCGCCGCCTGGACGAAGCGGCCCACCAGCTCGACGAATACTTCGCCGGCAAGCGGCGCGCGTTCAGCGTACCGGTCGACCTGCAACTGGCCCACGGATTTCGCCGCTCCGTGCTCGAGCACCTGCGCCGCATTCCCTACGGCGCCACGCAGAGCTATTCCACCGTGGCGAGAGCGGCGGGGAATCCGTCCGCCGTCCGGGCCGCCGCGACCGCCTGCTCGCACAATCCGGTCCCGCTGGTCGTGCCGTGCCACCGGGTGGTGCGCAGCGACGGCACGGCGGGCGAGTACCGCGGTGGGTCGGAGGCGAAGCGCACGCTGCTCGCCTTGGAGGGGGCGGCGTGACCTCGCTACGCCGGACGGCGAAAGTGGAGCGTGCTTCCAGGGACGACGCCGAGGCGCCGTAGAGGCTCGTCCAGGTATTCCTGCGCCAGCGGAGCGGGCTTGTCGAGCTTGTCGAAGCTCGTGGCCGGGCTGACCTCGACGGTCCAATGGTTGGCGGACAGGTTCAGCGCGCGCAACACGTCACGCAGCGGCGTGTCGGGCATTTCCTGGAATAGGCGGCGCTCGAGCTCCCCGGTGCTGGAGACGGTCTCGGCCCAGAAGCGCACGTCGCGACAGCTCAAGAGCTCGAGCACGTCGATCCGCCCGCTCGCGAGATCCGCGTACACCGGCTCCGAGATGACGTGCAACATGAGGCGGCAGCCGCCAGCCGGCTGGCGCCGGCGCCACTCGCCCCACGCGAGCACCGTCTGCACGAGCGAAAAGCGCTCGGGAAACGGCCGCCGCTCGTACGCAGGGGCCTCGGTCGCCGACGACCCGCCGACCCCCAGGAGCTGCAGGTGGATGCACCGGTAACGCGATGCCGCGTGCTCGAAGAGCGCGAGCGACGCGTCGTACACGTCCGTGAGCCGGCGGAGGTCCTTTTCCGAGCGCGCGCGGACTGCGTAGACCCGCTTGTCGCGGTACAAACCGAGGTACGGCGAGATCGACGTGTCTGGAGTGGTGCCCGCCTTGACTCCCCATCTGGCGAGCAGCTCGCGAATCTTGTCGGAGTAGAAGAACTTTCCCACTTCACCACCGGCGCTGACGGCCAGGCACTCGCCGTCTACCGGCACCTCGGGAAGCGGTCCGCGGACGATCTCCAGCTCCGGCACGCTGCGCCAGCTCCCGGGGCCGGCTTCGATCCTTCCCCAGCTCCACGAGACCGGAACGTTCGCAGGCGGCAACTCCGGCCGCGCCTCGATCGCGTCGGCGAGCCGGTCGAGCCGGCGCGTCACCTCTGCGTGGTCTCCGGCCTTGTACTCCACGACCACGATCTGAAAGCGCGCGAGCATGAAATCGGGGTCGACTTCGCCTTTGGGAATGAATGCGTAGTGAGGGCGGGTGGCCGGGCCATACAGCTCGAGGATCTCGCTGAAGAGCTCCTGGAGATAGGTCTCGCGGATCCCAGAGCCGAGGAACAGGAGCGAGCGCTGGCGGAACACCTCGGCGAAGGCGCGACGGAACTGGATGTCCCGGTAGGTGACCCGGCGGTACTCGTCGTGGCCGACCACGAGCTCATCCAGAAGCGCCGCCACCGCGCGGCCTGTCGGCGAGACCACGCACGGCTGCTCCAGGTACCCCTGCAGCGCCCACAGGAGGGAGCGCCCCGCGGTCGTCAGCGAGCTCAGCACCCGCTGGCAGTCCGTGGCGTTCCGCCCGGCGACCGCGAACAGCCGGTCGGGAAATCTCTCGAGAAAAGCCGCCGCGTAGTAGTTGTCGTAATTCGTCGTCAACACCAGTGGCCACGACACCCGGGCAAGCGCGCGGGTCTGGATTGGTGGCTCCTTTCCCCCGCGATCGAGCACCGCGCGGCCCATTGCCTCGCCGAAGGCGCCTTCCTTGCCTGCCTTGAGCGCCCGGACGGCCACGTTCCCGCGCCGCACGATCTCGTCGGACGGTGCATTGTCGGCTAGCGGCGGCGCTCCCTTCATCCCGGCTTCCAACTCGAGCTTGCGCACCAGCCCTGGCCAATCCGTGCAGGCCGGCCGGCTCATTCCCGCGCCGATGAACGGGACCAGCCGGCCACTCTCGTAGGTGGCGACGAGGCGAGGGAGCACGGTTTCGAAGTCCATCGGCAGCCACCGGCGGCGGCATCGTATGCAGCTGCCGGACGCGAACGCAAACGTACAGGGCTCGGGTTCTGGCCACACAGGCCAGCGGGCTGGCCAGCCTGCTTCGGCCCATCTTGCCTTTGCCCGTTCGCAAGCGCGTAATCACCTCTTCCCGCTCGGATGCAAGTCTTTCTCGAATCCGGGCCGGAGAGGGGGCTCCGCCGATGCCGCTCATCGTGTGTACGCCGAGACGCTTGTCCGCGGACATGCTGGTTGCCGCGGCGCGAACCGCCGTCGACATCAATCCGCTCAACCATCCCCCGATGCACCGGCTTACCCGCGTCCTGCCGGGGTTCGTGCCGACCCCGGAGCGGATCGCGGTCGTCACCACGAAGTATTGGGGAATCGGAGGAGTCAAGCTGACCGTCGCTTTCATGGACAGTCCGCCCGCTCCCTTGCGCCGCAGGATCCTCCAGCACATGAACGCCTGGAGCGCCTTCGCCAACGTGAAGTTCGTCGAGACGAGGACGAACCCACAAGTCCGCATCGCGCGCGAGGGTGGCCAGGACGGCGGCTACTGGTCGTACCTGGGCACCGACATCCTCCACATCCCGAAGAGCCGGCAGACCATGAACCTGGAGGAGTTCAGCATGAGCACGCCGGAATCGGAGTATCACCGCGTGGTGCGCCACGAGACGGGACACACGCTGGGCTTCCCCCACGAGCACATGCGCAAGGCCTTGGTCGACAAGATCGACCCAGCCAAGGCCATCGCATACTTCGAGCGTACCCAGGGATGGAGCGAAGAGGAGGTGCGCCAGCAGGTGCTCACTCCGCTGGAGGAGTCGTCGCTGCTCGGAACGGCGCCCGACCCGAGATCGATCATGTGCTACCAGATTCCCGGCGACCTCACGAAGGACGGCAAGCCGATCATCGGCGGCGCGGACATCGACGGTCCGGACGGCGCATTCGCGGGGAAGATCTATCCGAAGCGCGCCAGCCCCCCGAAGTCCACGCGCCGAGCGGCGAAGCGGCGGAAGTAGGTCGTCGCGCTTCGCCACGACCCATCGCCGGACGAATCTCTCCCATGCCGAAACCGACGAAGAAGCCCAAGGTGGGCGGACGGCGGTCCGTGAAGCGGGCCACGCCGATCCCTCGACCCGCGGAGCACGTCGCATTCACGCTCAAACCCGAGGAGATCGAGCGGTCGCTGCTGACGGGAGAGAGCCGCGGCGTGCTCGAGGACTACTTCGGCCCCGAGAACTACACGCAGCTGCGGGATCTCTCGAGGGACGCCAGCACGCGCTCGGTCCGCGGCGGCCCTCGCGTGCTGATCCTGCCCGGCATCATGGGCTCGACCCTCGGCAAACGCGGGGCGCTGCACATCCCCGACCCGTTGTGGGTCAACCCGTTGGCGATCGCGTTCGGCCGCCTGACCGAGCTCGCCCTGAACGGACGGTCCGCGGCGATCAGCGCGACGGGCGTGGTCCTTCTCGCCTACCTCAAGCTGAAGCTCAGGCTGAAGATCGCCGGCTTCGACGCCGACTTCTTCCCGTACGACTGGCGCCGCAGCCTGAAGGAGACCGGCACGAGCCTGGCCGACGCGATCCGGAAGGACCCGGCCAATCAGGTGAGCCTCGTCGTCCACAGCATGGGCGGACTGGTGGCTCGCGCCGCTCTCCCCGCTACCGGCGACAAGGTGTCGCGACTCGTCATGCTGGGAACGCCGAACTACGGGTCGTTCGCGCCTGCGCAGGTGATCCGCGGCACGTACGACGTGGTGCAGAAGGTGGCCGCCGTCGACCTCAAACATGACGCGGCCGAGCTTTGCACTCTCGTGTTCAACACCTTCCCTGGCTTGTACGAAATGCTCCCGGCGCCGGACAAGTTCGCCGATGTGAATCTATACGATTCCGCGGGATGGCCGCCGACCGGGCCGAAGCCACGGCCCGGCCTGCTCTCCGGCGTGAAGCCTGTCGTCGATGCGCTCGCTCCGGCCGACGCGCGATTCTTTCTCGTCGCCGGCGTGAACCAGGAGACCGTCGTCGGGTTGCAACTGAACGGCGGCGAGTTCGCTTACCAGGTGTCGCCCGACGGCGACGGCACAGTGCCGCTCGCGTTCGCGCGGCTAGCTGGGATCCCGGAGAACCAGATCTATTATGTCGAGGAGGGCCACGGCGGCCTGCCCAACAACGGCAGGGTGGAATCGGCGGCGATCGACCTGCTCGCCACCGGGCGGACGACCGCGCTGCCGAACGTGCGGCCTCCTTCGCAGCGCGCGGCTCGCATGGTCAGCGAATCCCAGCTCCGCGAGATGGCGAAGCGAGCGCCGGGCGTCGGGCAGCTCGGCACGTCGGATTATCGCCACCTCCTCGACGCCGTGGCGGCGCCGCCGAGTCCCGAGACAGGTCCTCAGGCGCCGCTC
>JBJMQJ010000494.1:0-5716 GCA_045802765.1 Myxococcales bacterium | reverse complement strand
GGCTCTCGGCGCCGCCGATGCCCTCTTGCCCGTGAGCGAACAGGTGCATCGCGCCTTCGGCGTCGTCGATCTCGCCACGCGCTGGCTGGATCTCAACTTCGGCATCGGCGGCGGCTCGGGGTCGGACTCGTTCATCGTCAAGGCGATCGTCGGCGTGCACCCGCCAGGCGGGTGACGGTCAGCGCCGGCGCGATCGCAGCCGCGCCCGTTCGCGCGGCTCCGGAGCGGGCTGTAGGTCATCGTCGAACAACGGCCGCCGCTGCACATGCACGGTGACGCCGAGCAGACCGCCCAGATCGATGCCGGCGAGGTGCAACCCGATCCGGGTCTCCGTCTCCTCGCCCCGCGCCCGCCTCCGCGGGCGGCGCGCACGCTGCCGATCGTAGCGCTCGCGCAGCTCCGGATCCGAGAGCACCACGTACGCATCGGTGATCTCGCGGAAATGCTCGACCGCGGACGGCTCGGAGCTCACGTCGGGATGGAACGTGCGGGCGAGCTGGCGGTAGACGGCCTTGATCGTCTCCTCGCTTGCGTCGTCGCGAAGCCCGAGGATGTCGTAGAGATCGCGCATCAGCGCTTGAACCTCGGCAGCCGGACGCCCTGGCGCAAGGCGGGCGCGAACAGGTCGCCGGCCTCCTGCAAGCGGGCGGGCATCGTGCGCAGGTTGAAGCGCTTGGGGTCGAGCCCCGACTCGACTTCGTTCCAGCGCAGCGGCGCGGAGACGGGGGCAGAGTCCGCGCCGCGCAGCGAGTACGGCGCGACGACCGTCTTGCCGTACCCGTTCTGCAGGCAATCGAAATAGAGGCGGCCCTTCCGCTTTTCCTTGGCGCGCTCGAGCGTGACCTGCGGCAGCTTCTGGGCGACGGTCTCGCCGACCGAGAGCGCGAAGGCCTGGGCGTCGTCGTAGGTATGCCCCGCGGCGAGCGGCACGAAGACGTGCAGGCCGCGCTTCCCCGTCGTCTTCGGCACGCTGGGAAGCCCCAGCCGCTCGAACATCCCGCGCAGGATCTGCGCCACCTCGATGGCCTGCTCGATCCCCTTGCCGTCGGCCGGATCGAGATCGAAGACCACCCAGTCCGGCATCGTCAGGCTCTGCGCGCGCGAGTGCCACATGTGCAGCTCGAGCGCGGCGTGCTGGGAGAGCCACCGGAGCGTCTCGGGACGGTCGGCGACGAGGTGGCGCACCGGACCCTTCGACGAAGGCGTGTCGACGACGTCCATCCACGGCTCCGCCTTCTGCCCCGTGTTCTGCTCGAACCACCCCGGCTTGCCCACTCCCTGGTTCCAGTGGATGACCGCCAGCGGCCGGTCCTTGATGGCGGCGAGCAGCGGACCGGAGACCACTTCGTAATAAGCGGCGACGTCCTTCTTGGTGATGCCGTCCTTGGGATAGAGCACGCGGTCGGGATTGGTCAGCGGGACGGCTTGCGGCTCACGGCGCGCGGCTTGCGAAGGTTGGCGTCCGTCGCCTGCCGGCTCTGGCTTCGATGAACGCGAGGCACGGCGCGCGCCTGGCGAGCTTTTCTTTGCCCGCGAGCCGCCAGCCGCAAGCCGCAACCCGCTTTGCGGTTTCTCGCGGACGGTCTCCATCGGCGTCTTGTCCAGCCGCAATCCCTGGAAGCTCGGGTGGCGCAGCTTCCCGTCGCTGGTCCATTCCGTGAAGCGCACCTGCGCGACGAGCCGCGGCTTCACCCAGTGCGCATCGCGCAGGCGAGGCGCTCCGCGCACCTGCGGCTCGTCCACCTCGTCCTTGCTCAGCTCCTGCAGCAGCTCCTTGCGCTGCTTGGCGGAGAAGCCGGTGCCCACCTTGCCCGCGAACTCGAGGGCGCCGCCTTCGTTGACCCCGAGCAGCAGCGCACCGATCCCGCTGGTGGCCGTCCCTTCGCCGGGGGTCCACCCGACGATGGCCAGCTCCTGGGTGGCGAGCGCCTTGAGCTTCAGCCAGTCGTGGCTGCGCCCCTTCTGGTAGGGAGATGCGCGCCGCTTGAGGAGGATCCCTTCCCAGCCGTCGCGCGCCGCTTCCTTCAGCAGATCTTCCACGCGCCCGTCCAGCTCTTCGCTGATGCGCAGGTTCGCCGCGGTATTCGAGAACAGGCTGCGCAACAGGTCGCGCCGCTCTTCGATGGGACGCGTGCGCAGGTCCTCGCCGTCGAGCCGCAGCAAATCGAAGGCGAAGAGCAGCGCCTCGTCGTTCTTCCCCTGCTGAATCAGCTCGAAGCGCGGGACACCCTTCGCGTCCAGGATGGCGATCTCGCCGTCCACCACCGCGTCGCCCACCACGATCTGCGACAAGGAGCGCCCGATGGCGGGGAAGCGCGCGACGAGGTCCAGCCCGTTGCGGGTCCACATCGCCACGCGGCCGTTGGAGACGGCGCACAGCGCGCGGTACCCGTCGTACTTGCGCTCCTCGATCCAACTCTCCCGGTCGGGGGGCGGCTCGTCGACCAGCGTCGCCAGCATGGGCGGTAGGAGCCCCTCCAGGAGCTTCTCGGGCGGTGGCCGCGGCGCCCGCAGCGCGCCCGCCCGTTCCGGCCCGCGCGTCGCCACCCGGCCGCTCACGACCGATTCGGGCCGCCCGGCGACGACGTCGAAGGCGGGGTTCTCCTTCCCGTCCTTCGCCTTGAACATCAGCCACTGCGCCTTGGTGCCTTGCATCCCGCCGGTGCGCACCAGGTGCCATTCGCCGTCGAGCTTCTTGCCGTGGAAGCGGACGCGCAGATGACCCTTCTTCCTCTGCTCGCTGGGAGTGCCGGGCGGGACGGATTCGTACGTCCCGTTGTCCCAGATGAGGGAATCACCGGCGCCGTACTCGCCGTCGGGGATGCGTCCTTCGAAGCTGCCGTACTCGAGCGGGTGGTCCTCGGTCTGGATCGCCAGCCGCTTCTGTCCCGGGTCGTACGAGGGCCCCTTGGGGACCGACCACGAGGCGAGGGCGCCGTCCATCTCCAGCCGCACGTCGTAGTGCAGCCGCGTCGCGTCGTGCTTGTGCACCACGAACGACGGCCGCTCCTCCGAGGGGCGGGCGGTCCCCGGCGCCGGCTCGGGCGTGATCCCGAAGTCCCGCTTCGCCTCGTACTCCGGCAGTTGCTTGCGCAAGGCCGCGCCGTCCTTGCGGGCGCGCCTCCCCGCGGAAGGCCGGGCGGGCGCTCGCTTCCCTTTCTTACCGCGGACGGGCACTCGCGTACGTTACGCACGGAGGAAGTCGATCAATAGCCCGTTGACTTTCTCCGGCGCGTCGGCCTGCACCCAATGGCTCGCCTCGGGGATCGGCGAAAAGCGCAGGTCCGGCACCCACTCCCGCTCCGGCTCGGCAAACTCGCGCAGCAGGTACCGGTCCTTCTCGCCCCAGATCACCTGGACGGGCCGTTCGATCGGCTTCCAGCGGGTGTGTGTCGGCCGCTGCAGCATGGCGCGGTACCACGACAGCATCCCGGTCAGGGCGCCCGGCTCGCGCGCCGCCGCGACGATCTGCTCGATGTCGTCGTCGGTGTACGCGCCGCGCCGCTCCGCATCGTACCGGAACAGCCGGCGCAGCACGAAGAAGTCGCCAGCGCGCAGCAGCGCTTCCGGCAACCAGGGGATCTGGAAGAACAGCGCGTGCGAGCCGCGAAGGATCTGGCGGGGATTCTTCAGAGCGCGAGCGAGAGGCGCCGGGTGCGGCGCGTTCAGAACGGCGAGGCGATCGAGGCGTTCCGGGTACTCCATGGCAAAGCGCCAGGCGACGGCGCCGCCCCAATCGTGGCCCACCACGTGCGCGCGCTCGGCGCCGAGCGCCTCGACCAGCCGCGCCACGTCGCGCGCGAGCACCTCGACGCGATAAGCATCCAGGCCGCGCGGCTTGTCCGATCTTCCGTAGCCGCGGAGATCGGGCGCCACGGCCCGGAACCCGGCGCGCGCCAGGGCGGGCATCTGGTTGCGCCACGACACCCAGCATTCCGGGAACCCGTGCAGGAGCAGGATGAGCGGCCCCTGCCCCATCTCGGCGCAGTGCAAGCGGACGTCTCCGATGTCGACGGTGCGGTGGACGGCGTCCGTCAGTCCCGATCCCACCTCCCGCGCTTCCATCTCCGCCCCCATCCTGGCACGCCGTGCACGGCGAGCACCTCGCCGGACCATGCGTCGAGGTCGACCACCATATCTCCCCCGTGGTGCCGGCGTCCGGCGACGTCGAGGCGCACGCGCCAGACGTCGCCGCCGGTGAGCCTCGCCCCTTCGGACCGGCAGGCGAGACCGCGATCGCGGCAGTAGCAGAGCGCGTCAGCTACCGCGCGCCGTGGGGAGAGCATGGCGGGAGGCGGCGGCGGTGGGCGCGGGGGGCCGCCCCAGGCGGCGTGGAAGGCGAAGAGTTGCGCGAGCAGCGCGAGCATGTTGTCCTCCGTCGTGGTCGTCGACCGATCGACGAGGCTCGCCCGGCCGGAATTCAAACGCTCGGCGGCTCGCCGGCGGGAATGCAGCAGACCCGCTCCTCGCCGCAATCGCAGGCGTGCACCAGCCCGTCGTCCGGACCGGCCGGCGACATGGTGAGCAGGCACCAATAGATCGCGCTCGACTCGTTGCGCATGGCCCACAGCGTGCCCGGATCGCCGTGCACACCGTGCGTCTTGGCGCGCAGGAACTTGCACAGCCGCGGCGTCTCCTCGGAGCTCATGCCAGCCCTCCCGCCGCGCGCAGCGAGCGCACCACCGCCGCCTGGAACGCGGCGAGCTTGTGGCCGTTCTTGTCCAGCGGGGTAGCCCCGCTGGTCGCGAGCCGGGCTGCGGCGCGAACCGAGGATTCGTCGAGCTTCTTGCCCGCGAGCGCCTTTTCCACCTCCAACGCGCGCCAAGGCACCGGAGCGGCGGCGCCGAGGACGACGCGCGCCTCGCGGATCGTGCCGCCCTCGACGTCCAGCACCGCGGCGGCGTCCGCCAGCGGCCAGTCGAAGGTCTGCTTCTGCATCAGCTTGACGTATCCACCGCGCCGGCCGGTGGGCACCCGCACCTCGACGATCAGCTCGCCCGGCTGGAGCACGTTCTCGCGCGTGACGTCCTGCTCCGGGCGGACGAAGAACTGCTCAATCGGCACCGTCCGCTCTCCGCGCGGGCCCTTCAGCTTCAGCGAGGCCCCCAGCGCGACCAGCGCGGTCGCCGCCCCGCTCGGGTGCACGATGGCGCACAGGTCGTTGCCGAAGACGGCGTGTTCCTGGTTCTCGCCCGAGATGGCGAAGCACTCCGTCCCGCCCTTCTTCCTGCAGTGGAACAGCTCGCTGCGGAAGTAGGGGCAGCGCGGTCTCTGCGCGAGGTTGCCGCCCAGGGTGGCCAGGTTGCGGATCTGCGGCGTACCTGCCCACCCCGCCGCGAGCGCCAGGGCGTTGGCGCCTTTCACCACCAGGGAATCCTCGGAGAGGCGCGCCAGCGTGACCAGCGGCCCGATCGACAGCGCGCCCTGCTCCTCGCGCAGGAAATCCAGCTCGGAGACCCGGCGCAGGTTGACCAGCGCCGCCGGCTGGGCGACGCCTTCCTTCATCAGATCGGTCACGTCGACGCCGCCAGCCTTGAACAGCGCGCCCTGCTCGGCGCCAGCGGCGATGGCGCCGGGAACGTCCGCCGGCTCGATCCAGGTGAAGGAGTTCATGCGGCACCTCCCAGCGCGGCGAGCACCACCGCGGGCGTCATGGGCGTGTGGCGCACGCGCTTGCCCGTGGCGTGGAAGATCGCGTTCGCCACCGCCGCCGCGG
>JBJMQJ010000493.1:0-5301 GCA_045802765.1 Myxococcales bacterium | reverse complement strand
GGTGCCGGTCTCTGCCGACGACTCCGCGAAGGCCCGCCCGCCGTGAGCCGCCGCAATCTGCGCCACGATGAACAGGCCCAAGCCCACTCCACCCTGCCGTCCGGCCGGTTTGCCGCGGATGCCGCGGCGATAGGCCTTGAACAGCTCCGGCAGCACGTCCGCCGGAATCACCGCGCCTCCGTTGTGGACCTTGATCTCGACGGCGTGCGTCGCCGATGCAATGCACTCTACGCGGATCGGGGAGGCGGCGCCATATTGAACGGCGTTCAGGATCAGGTTGGTTAGCGCCTGCTCGATACGGTCGGCGTCCCACGAGCCGGTGGCGTCACCGACGGTTTCCAGCACGATTTCGCTCGCGGGATGCGCGCTCCGGCATTCTTCCACCGAGTCATTGCAGATCGCGTGAAGATTCGCCTTGCCGAGAACCACCGGCAGCCCCCCTGCCGCCCGCGTCCGGGCGTAGTCGAGCAGATCGCTGATCAGCCTCGCCATGCGCGCCGCGCTTCGCTCGATGCGATCCAGGGACTGCGCCGACGAGAGGGTGAGCCCGGCCTGGCGGCGCAACAGGCCGATGGAGCCCATGATGGTGGCCAGCGGATTGCGCAGATCGTGGCCGACGATGCCGATGATCTGCTGCTGGAAGTCCACGTTCGAGCGCGCCACCTCCAGGTCGCGCCGTTCGCGGCTGACGTCTTGCAGCGAGACGACCACGTCTTCCACCTTGCCGCGCACGTCGCGGAGCGCCGTCGCATCCGCCAGCAAGGCCGCGCGCCCGGCGTCGGTGTCCACGTGCAGCTCGGCGTGGAATCCGTGGGGCTCGTCGACTGCGCGCCGGAGCAACGCGGCCGCGTCCCGGTTGCCGCCCCCGTCGGGGGACCACCACCGTTCGCCCTGGAATGGCGCGCCGACCAGCGCCTGGCGCGGACGGCCCAGGATGTGCTCCGCGGCCCGGTTGACGAGCTTCATCCGCCCCGCGGGGTCGAGGACCAACACACCCTCCTGGACCGATTCGAGCAGCCGCGAAAGCGCGTCCTCCTTCGCAGTCGCCTCGGCGAGGAGGTCGCTCACCAGACGGTGCGCATCCTCGACCGCCCGCGACGCCCTGCGCTCGTCGGTCACGTCCACGGCGACGATGCCGATGCCGATCTCCTCGCGATCGCTCGGCCGGAGCACGGGATGCAGCTTGACGAGGACGGAGCGGTTCCCGGAGTCGAACTCGACGTCGTGCGCGTTTCCCGATGCCGCCGCGCGCAACCCCTCGGCGAACGCGGCCGGCAGCCGGGCCAGGAGGTCGCCGGTCTCGTAATGCGCGGCCATGGTCAACCCGTCGAAATCGGCGAGGGCCTGGTTCACGCGGATGAATCGCAGGTTCGCGTCGCAGAGTCCAAGGCCGACAGGGACGTCCCAGACCGCGTCGAGAAAGCGCCAGGCGGCGTTCTCTTCGGACGCGGAAGGAACGGACGCCAGCGACAGCCTCAGGTCTTCCGCCATTTTCAACAAATACATTTCGCGCGTGAGTCGGAGCAAGGGGCTGCGCCAGCGCCGTGGGGCTTGCGCCCGTGCCCGACGACCGATCAGGCAGTCATCGGCACGAGCTTCAGCCAGCAGTACCCGCAGCGGGTCGCATCCCGCATGCCCGCGTTGCCGCAACGCGGGCAGTTACGGGTGGCGCGCACAGGCTCAGGCCCGAGGAGGTGGACGAGCTGTCCCCAGGCGATGTGGAGCGCAGATCTCGACTCGGGAAACCCTGACGAGACGCCTTCGATCGCCAGTTCGACCTTCTCGACCGCCGCTTGCAGGTTTGCAGGATCCATTTGAAGTCCTCCGCCGCGGCGAGCTCAGCTCGGCATGATCACGTTGTCGACGGCGTGCATGACGCCATTTCTGGCCTGCATGTCCCTGGTGGTCACGTTGGCCCCGTTCAACGTGATCACCTCTCCCTTGAGCCCCAGCGTGAGATCCTTGCCGGAGACCGTCTTCACCTTGTCTCCGTCGCGCATCTGACCGACCGCGTGCGCGTCGACCTTGCCGGCGAGGACGTGGAAGAGGAGCACGCCCGTCAGCTTCTCCTTGTCCGCGAGCAGCGACTCCATCGTCGCCTTGGGGACCCTGGCGAACGCCGCGTCCGTCGGCGCGAACACGGTGTAGGGGCCTGGTCCTTCGAGGGTCGAGATCAGGTCGGCCGTTCGCAGGGCAGCGGTCAGCCTCTTGAAGTTTCCCGCTTCCGCGGCCGTCTGGATGAGGTCGATGATCATGGTGATTTCCGCGGATTCGCCTCGGCAGAGGCCATCCGGAGCTTGGACGCGGAGCAACGGAGCGCCGCGGCGCGAGATTCGTACGACCCGCGAAACGCTCGCCGGCGGCGAAAGTAAAAGTAGAAGAGGCGCGGGTAGTTGCGGAGCACTATAGGCCGTCGCCGGGTTGCGCGCTAGCTTTTCGTATTCCGTCGATGGCCTTGCGACTGCCGCCGCGATATGGTGTCGCGTAGCGGGAGGGCGGCAGCGGATGAAGAAGCTGATCGAGATCGTCGATCTGACGAGCGGCGCGATAACGAATCGCAACGCGGAGACACCGACGCTCGACGTCCCGGCCGATCTGGACTGGCAGACGGGCGGCGTTTCCATCGACGCGGATCGCATCGTCCGATATTTCGCCGCCGGAGCGGCGCGGCGCCTGTACGTCGGCAAGCCGCGGCAGCTCTCGGGCCGTGGCGTGGGCGAACAGTGCCTGGTCGCGGTCGAGCAGCTCGACATCCGGAGCGGCGATCCCCTGTGCCGGTACAGCCTCTCGCTCGTCCGCTAGCGCCGCATTACAAATTCTTCGGATCGATGGCGGCCAATCGATAGAGTCGCGGCGAAGACGACCGTTGCGACCGGTCGACCACCAGGCATTCCTCTCCGCGGATTCGCCAGGAGAGTGGCCGTGCGAACGCCTGATATTCGCGACTCTTCCCATCCGTCGCGACGTAATGGCCGTGCGAGTGCGCATCCAGCGAGACGACCCCGGCCGGACGATCGAAGTCCGCCGGAACGTCGATGGTGAGCGTGTCGCTCGCCCGCTCCTGCACCTCTCCGCTTCGCAGATCGATGATCGCGATCATCCGCTTCATCGTGCCTCCTTACGCCCGGCGCGGATCAGCATTCTCCCAGGCGGGAGAGGATGAAACGAAGCGGAGCGAGGAAGGAGTGTAACCCGAAAACCGGCTGACCGCTCATTTCCGGCATGCGACGGGTTCCGGCGCTCGAGCATCTTTCAGTGGGGCCGGGCATCGACAATCGACATGGACGCCGTGCAACTGGAGCAGAACGGACATCGCGGTGCCTTCTTCATCGCCCGCGGTGGCGAGCGCCTCGCCGAGCTGACCTTCTCCGCCAGCGCAGACGGCAAGCTGGTCATGCTCGATCACACCGAGGTATCGGAATCGCTCCGCGGGCAGGGCGCCGCGCGGGCCCTGGTCGAAGAGGCGGTACGGTGGGCGCGCCGCGAGGGCATCCACCTCGTCCCGATCTGCCCGTTTGCGAGGGCAGTCTTCGATCGTGAGCCATCGTTCCACGACGTCCTTGCCTGAAAAGGGGGGATCATGGCGTGCCAGCACGTGAAGCACCTGAAGCCGGTCGAGCCACGGGCCGAGGGATGTGAAGAATGCCTGAAGATGGGCGATGCCTGGGTGCACCTGCGGCTGTGCATGAGCTGCGGCCACGTGGGGTGCTGCGACTCTTCCAAGAACAAGCACGCCACCAAGCACTTCCACGGCACCAAGCATCCCGTCATCCGGTCGCTCGAGGCGGGCGAGGAGTGGGGCTACTGCTATCCGGATGACGAAATGTTCGAATCGCTGCCCGTCTGAGAAGCTCCTCGGCGGAGACGTCTCCTGCCGTCGGTCTTTCCCGGTCCGAGGGGACGCGGTATGAACCGGGAACCTCGATGGACGTGACGGATATCGGCAAGCTCGTGCTCCGCCTGGTCACGGGCGGGCTGATGCTCTTCCACGGCATCGAGAAGCTGATGCACGGGCTCGACCACGTCCGCTCCGACCTGGCGGCCGCGGGGCTCCCGACCGCGCTCGCGCACGGCGTGTACGCGGGCGAGATCGTCGCGCCCATCTGCATCGTCCTCGGGCTCTGGACGCGACTATGGGCGCTCGTCTATGCGGGCAGCATCGCGTTCGCGGTCGTCATCGTCCACGGGCGCGACTTCGCGCGGCTCGCGCCGACGGGCGCTTGGGCCGCCGAGCTGTGGGTGTTCTACATCCTGTGCCCGGTGGCCATTGCGCTCCTCGGCGCCGGACGGTGTTCACTCGACCATCTACTTCTTGCGCGCGTATCCGCCGTAGAAGGCGACGGGTGACCACTCCGGCTTGATCGGCGGCAGCGTCGCGGTGACCAGACGCGCGTACGGTCCGGCGGCGAAGACCGCGTCGCCGCCGACCACCGTCAGCACGCTCTCGATCCCCTTGATCCCCTCTTCGGGCACCGCGAGGTAGTCGGCGGAGAGAATCGCGAAGTCCGCGTACTGGCCCGGCGCGATCCGGCCCTTGAGCTTCTCCTCGCCCGAGAACCACGCGCTTCCGACCGTCCAGAGGCGAAGCGCCTCCTCCCGGGGCAGACGGTTGGCCTCGTCCGCGAGCTGCGTCCCGCCCACCGTCTTGCCGCTCACCAGCCAATAGAGCGAAAGCCAGGGGTTGTACCCGGCGACGCGCGTGCCGTCCGTCCCCGCGCCTACCGGGATTCCACGGCGGAGCATTTCCCGGATGGGCGGCGCCGCGTGTGCGGCGTCCGCGCCATAGCGGGCGACGAAGTCCTCGCCGGCGAAAGCCATGCGATCCTGGACGGCGACTCCGCCGCCCAAGGCGTGGATGCGATCTATGCTCTTCGGCGAGACGGTCTCGGCATGATCGAAGTTCCAGCGGATGCCGGCGAAGCCGCGGCGTCCCGCCGCCCGCTCCTCGGAGTCGACCTGCTCGAAGACGTCCAGGATGTGCGCCACCGATTCGTCGTAAGTCGCGTGGATGCGGATGGGCCATCCCTTGCTGACCAACTCGCGCGCGACGCCGGTGAGATCGTCGCGCCATTTCGGCCGGTCGGATAGCTCGGGACGCGGAGCGAGGAAGTTCTCGAAATCGCCCGCGGACCAGGCGAGGAACTCGCCGCCGCCGTCGAGCACGTACCCGTTGGCGCGGAGCCGGTCGCCGTTCGTGCCGGGTTTGTTCTCCGCGGTCCAACGCTGGAAGTCCTCGAGCTCTTTGCCGGGACGCTGCGGGAACAGGTAGTACGAGATGCGGAGCGGCAGCTGACCGCTCTT
>JBJMQJ010000492.1:0-3978 GCA_045802765.1 Myxococcales bacterium | reverse complement strand
GGCACTTCTCCTTCAGGTTGCCCGCCACGTCGCGCATGATCTTGATGTTCACGCCGAGGAGGTCCTCGCGGCTCATCCCGGGCTTGCGTGGGACGCCCGCGGTCACGATGATCACGTCCGCCGCCGCCACCTCGTCGTACTTGTTGGTGCCCGTGATGCGGGCGTCGTACCCGTCCATCGCGCGCGCTTGCATCAGGTCGAGCGCCTTGCCCTGGGGAACGCCCTCCACCACGTCGTAGAGCACCACGTCGCCCAGCTCCTTCTGGGCCGCGAGGAGGGCGAGGTTCCCGCCGATCTGTCCGGCTCCGATGAGGGCGATCTTCTTGCGCGCCATGGGTTTTTCTCCGCGTGGAGGCGGCGCGCCTATAGCGCACTCCAGCGAGGCAGGCAAACGCGCGCGCCCCTTGACACTCCGTCGCGCGTTCCGCTCTAGCTGCCGCCCGGAGGAACCGCATGAAGAGGCCCCGGACGGCAGCCATGCGCGGTGCGAGCGGCGCGCTCTTCCTCTTCCTTTCGTGCGTGACGGGCTCGGGACAGCGAGGCGGCGCGCCGCCGGAGAAGAGCGTCGTGATCGTCGTCTGGGACGGGCTGCGCCCCGACGCGATCGACGCGGCGGACACTCCGAATCTCGTGCGGCTGCGCGACGCGGGCACCGAGTTCACCGACAACCATTCCACCTACCCCACCTTCACCATGATGAACTCGGCCAGCTTCGCGACCGGCGGGTTCCCCGCGACGACCGGTTACTACGGGAACGTGGTGTGGCAGCCCGGCGCGGAGGGGAAGGACTCCGCGGCGAAGCCCATCGATTTCCGCCAGCCGGTGTTCTCCGAGGATTACGCGATCCTCGACGACCTCTCCCGCCACTTGGAAGGAAGGCTGCTCCTCGCGCCGACGCTCTTCGAGGCGGCGCAGAAGGCCGGCATCCAGACCTTCGCGCTGGGGAAGAACGGCGCGGCGTATCTGCAGGACTTGAAGCGGGGAGGAATGGTGCTCGACGAGAAGACCGTCCTGCCGCTCGCGCTCGCCCGCGAGCTGCAGGCGGCGGGCATCTCCTTGCCCGCGACCGCGCCGAACGCCCATCCACCGGGGGCCCTGGTCCTCGCTTCCGCGAATGGCAACCCCACCGAATTCAAGCCGCCGCAGCGGCTCAAGGACGGCGTCTCGTCGGACCCGACAGACGCCTCCGGGAGCAGGTTCAAGGCCGGGCTCGAGTACATGGTCTCCGCGTACGTCGATTACGTGCTGCCCCGCAAGCGGCCGCGCCTCAGCGTGCTCTGGCTGCGCGATCCGGACTCGACGCAGCACAGCTACGGCATCGGCACGGCGAACTGGCACGACGCCCTCCGCTCGACGGACGCTCTGCTCGGACGCGTAGCCAGTCGGCTGAAGGAGCTCGGGCTCGAGCGGAGCACGGACATCGTCGTCGTATCCGACCACGGCCACAGCAACGTATCGGGGCCGTTGGATCTGTTCCCGCTCCGCGCCATCCGCGACGGCGCCCCCGGTGGAGTCGACCCCAAGGGACACTCCGTCTCCGGCCTGGTCCGTATCGCCGACCTGCTGCGGCGGGCCGGGTTCATCGCTTTCGACGGGATCGGCTGCACCTGGTCTCCGGTCGCTCCGGGGATCAAGGCGAGCGGCGCGCCCGTGTACGCGCCGCTGACCGACGCCGATGGCGCGGTCTGCGGCAAGGCGGGACAGAAGTATCAGGCTCCGCCGATGCAGGTTCCGGCGACACTGCCTCCCGGCGCGATGGTCGTCGCGGTGAACGGCGGCAGCGACTACGTCTACATCCCCGGCCACGACCCCGCGCTGCTGCGGCAGACGGTCCGCTTCCTCCAGGGTCGCAGCGAGGTGGGCGCGATCTTCGTCGACGACCGGTACGGCGCGATCGCGGGGACGTTGCCGCTCGGGAAGATCCGCGCGGCGAACTCCGAGCGCAATCCCGACATCCTCTTCAGCTACGACTACGACGAGGAGGCGATCGTCAACGGCGTGCGCGGGACCGAGTACGCCGGCATGCTGCAGGGGAACACCTATCGGGGCATGCACGGCAGCTTCAGCCCGAACGACGTGCACAACGTCCTCATCGCCGCGGGGCCGGATTTCCGGCGCGGGTTCAAGGACCCGCTTCCGAGCGGCAACGTGGACGTCGCGCCCACCGTCGCACGCATCCTCGGGCTTCCGCTCCCGGGCGCGGACGGGCGGCCGCTGCTCGAAGCGCTCGAGGGTGGCGCGCCGCTCGCCGATTACCGCGTCTCCCGCGAGGTGCTGCAGCCGGACGCGGCCGCGACGGGCCTCACCATCCATCTCGCCACCGACCCCGACGGGAAGGACGTCGACCCGGCGAGGACGAGCTATACTCTCGAGCTGCGGACGAAGTCGCTGTCCTCCGGCGGCAAGGCGTACTCGTACTTCGACTCGGCGAAGGCCGTGCGGCGGTGAAGCCCACCTCGACCGTCGATGCGTCGAGATGACCGCGTGATCGCCCATCCTCCCGGGCCGCCCGACGAGTTCGGTCCCAAGCGCCTGTTGCGGATGAGCAAGGACCCGCTGGGGTTCTTCACGCAGCTGCGCCGGGAGTACGGGCGCTTCGTGCACTACCGCATCGGCCCGCGGCGCGTGTTCTTCCTCGCCGACCCCGAGCTGATCCAGGACGTGCTGGTGAAGCACGCGCGCAGCTTCCTCAAGGACCAGGGCCTCGAGTCGACCAAGCCGCTGCTCGGCGAGGGACTGCTCACTTCCGAGGGCGAGTTCCACCGGCGGCAGCGGCGCCTGGCACAGCCCGCTTTCCACCATGCGCGCATCGCGGCCTACGGCGCGACGATGGTCGAGCACGCCCTGCGGACCGCCTCCCGCTGGCGCGACGGCGAGCCGCTGCAGTTCGTGCCGGAGATGATGCGGCTCGCGCTCGGCATCGTGGGCAAGACGCTGTTCGACACCGACATCGCCTCCGATGCCGACACGGTGGCCCGCGCGCTCGGCGTCGCCATGAATACGTTCACGCTGGCGCGCGTTCCCTTCTGGCGCCTGCTCCTCTACCTGCCCGTGCCGTCGACGCTGCGGTTCGCGCGCGCCCGGCGCGAGCTGGACGAGGTCGTCTACCGGCTCATCCGCGCGCACCGCGAGAGCGGGCGCGACCGCGGCGACCTGCTCAGCATGCTGCTCCTCGCGCAGGACGTGGAGGGCGGGACGGGCGCCATGACGGATCGCCAGCTCCGCGACGAGGCGATGACCATCCTGCTCGCCGGCCACGAGACCACCGCGGTCGCGCTGGCCTGGACCTTCTACTTGCTCTCGCAGGATCGCGCCGCCGAGGCGGCGCTCCACGACGAGCTAGACTCGGTGTTGCGCGGCCGCCCGCCGACCGCCGCGGACGTGCCGCGGCTACCGTACACCGAGATGGTGCTGAGCGAGTCGATGCGCCTGTACCCGCCGGCGTGGGCCATCGGCCGCCGCGCGCTCGAGCCCGTCCCGCTGCGCGGAATCGAGCTGCGGCCCGGCGACGCGGCGGTGATGTCGCAGTGGGTGGTGCACCGGGACCCGGAGCTGTGGCCCGACCCGCTGCGATTCGATCCGCTCCGCTTCGAGCCCGCACGGAAGGCGGAGCGCCACCGGTTCGCGTACTTCCCGTTCGGCGGCGGACCCCGCGTCTGCATCGGCGACGGGTTCGCCTGGCTCGCCGGGACGCTGCTCCTCTCCACGCTCGCGCAGCGCTTTCGCTTCGAGCTGGTACCCGGCCAGCGCGTGGCGCCGCTGCCTCGCGTCACCTTGCGCCTGAAGCACGGACTCGAGCTCGTCCCGCGGTCGCGGGGGGCGCCCGGCGCTGCCCTCAGTTGATGTCCTTCTGCGCGGACTGCGACGGGCCGCGCATCTTTTCCTGCGCCGCTTCGCGCTCTCGCTCGATCTGCTCGGGCGTCCGGCAGACCTTCCGCGGGATGTTGCTCCCGACCGGGCGCTCCATGGCGCAGATGG
>JBJMQJ010000491.1:0-6760 GCA_045802765.1 Myxococcales bacterium | reverse complement strand
GACGGCCGCGAGAAGAACACCGCGTCGCCCTGCCCCACGTGCTGGACGGCGAGCTGCCACGGCGGCTCGGCGGCGAGCTCACTCGACGGCTGCAGCGCGACGATCCCGCGCATGGCGAGCGCGGGATCGGTGAGCCCCGGCAGCCGCAGGTACAGGTAGCCGTACCGGAGCACCACCGCCACCTGCTCGCCGCCGCGTCCCGCGCCGAGGAGCATCGACACGCCGTTCTGCGTCTTCGTGTCGGTGAGCTGGAACGGGCCCCCCGCGAAGCGGCCCTCCGAGGCATGCGAGAGCAATCGCTTCACCGCCGCGAGCGCCTTCGCGTCGTCGCTCGTCCCCACCGCCGCGACCAAGGCCTCCACATCCTGCGGCACGGTGAACAGCGCCAGGCCTTCGTCGGGATCGAAACCGTTCTCCTGCGCGGCGCGCGGGTCGAGAGCGTCGAATCCGAGCGCATCGGACAGCTCGGCCGCGGTCTCGTCGAACATGTCGGTCAGCGCGAGCTTCGCCGCCGTCGCGCGGTGCACGGCGACGCGGTCCCAGGCCCTTTCCTGCACCCACGCGGCGCGAACGTCCGGCGGTATCGCCGCGGGGACGGCCCGCCGGAGCACGGTCGCCTTCACCGCGGCGGTGAGCTTCTGACCGCCCGGGTCCACCACCGTCTCGGTCACGCGGTAGACGCCCGCGCGCGGAAAGGCGTGCTCGACGCGACTTCCCTCGGCCGGCGGCGCCCCATCGCCGAAGTCCCACACCACGCGCGTGCCCTTGGGAAGGTCCTGCTCGGACCCGAACGCGACCGGCACGCCCGAGACGACGGTCCGATCCTCGCCTGGCGCCGGCGTCACGTGGCGCGCGCAGGCGGCGCACGAGAGCAACGCCGCGCAAGCGACTCGGGTCGGCATGGCGCACCCATCTACCACAGGCCCCGAACCGGGGGCGGCGGACTTCTGCCGGCAAGCGACCCGCATGGATCGGGCCGCTAGAACTGCATCACGGCGTTGGCGTTGGCGCCACCGAAGCGGCCGTTGCGAACTTCCCAGGAGAGGAGCGCGCGCAGCGAGATCAGGCCGAAGGTCAGGTCGCACGAGCCGTACAGCTTGTCCTGGTACGGCGCGCTGCCGAGCACGGGTCCAGCGCCAGTCCGGCGCAGCACCGGGACCGCGAAAGCGTATCCCAGCTCCCAGAGCGCGGCGCCGTCCTCCCGCTGCGCGGCGATGCGCGCGCCTGGCTCGCGGCGGGTTAGGCGGAACGAGGCGGCCCCGTCGTCGCCCCGCCCCTCCCCGGCGAGCCCACGCACGCCGAGGCGCGGGCGCCACCGGGTCCCTGCGAGGGGACCGAGCAAGGCATCGAGCCGCAGGGTTGCGACGGTCTGGCGCAGCGATGACGAGACGCCCAGCTCCGTCCGCGCCGCGCGGGTGCGCAGCAAATCGACGCGCGCGTCCAGCTCCAGCGCGGAGCCCGCGTAGCGGCCGTGCAGCGACAGCTCGCGCCGCGAATCGGCCTGGTCCGTCACGACCGGGGCATCGGGGAAGCTCGTCTCGCTCTCCGTCGCGGCATCCAGCGCACCGGCGAAGGACCACGCGCCCTCCTCCCAACGACCCTCGACCTGCGCGTGGAGCACGGGAGAGGCGCGCGTTCCCCCGTCGACGTTGGTCCGGTTGTAGAGGAACTGGTCCGCGATCAGGCGCGCGAGCAGGTACCGGCGGCGCGAGGCGCTCGCGAAGAGGACGCTGCCTCCGACGCCGTAGTCCTGCTTGCGGGCCGCGGGAACGCCGGAGGCGCCGAGCCACAGCCCCGGAGCGACGTTCACGAGCAGGTCTCCCACGGCGCGCGTGACGCGGCCGCCCGCATCGAGGTCGTTGCGCAGCTCGGCGTGGAGGGAGAGCCGCGAGGCCAGCTCGAGGTTCAAGACGCCGCGCTCGACCGCGTCGTACCCGCCGCCCTCGACGCTCCCCAGGTCCACCCAGGCATTGCCGCGCTGCGCGAGTTGGCCGGCTTCCCACTGTGCGAGGCGCCGCGGCGCCAGCTGATAGGTGTCGTCGTGCAGATAGAACATGGGATCGCCCAGCGCGCCGGGCGAAGCGGCGGCCGCCGTGAGCGCGCAGAGCAGGACCGCCGGGATCAGAAGATCACCTCGAGGCCGCCGTTGAAGCCTCCGAACCCGCCCGTCGTCACCTGGTGGCTGATGAGGAAATGCAGGCGGACGCGCGCGCGGGGCGCCCACCGGACCGTGCCGTACGCCTTGTCGCCCCACTGGTCGATCGAGGCGCCGTCCAGGTCCTGCGCGCTGTGCAACCGGACGTATCCTCCTTCGACGACCCATTCCTCGCCCGCCGTCCAGACCGCGCCCAGCCGTGCGCCCAGATCCCAGCGCGACAATGCGTAGCGCACGCCCGCGTCGAGTCCGCGCGCCCGCTCCCTCCAACCGAGCGCGACGGCGCGGAGGGCGAGCCGCGGCGAGACTTTCGCGAGAAGGTAGCCGCGGGCGTAGACGAATCCGCGGCGCAACGCCGTCTCGCTGGACTGCGCGGTGCGCGCCGTGTCGAGGCGCCGGGCCGAGAGGCGTATCCCCGCCGCGAATCCTTGCGCCGCCCAGCGCAGGTGCCCCTCCAGGTCGCTGCGCTGATCCGAGGTGGCCTGCACCGCCTCGGGAGGCGCCGCCGCGTAACGCACCTCGTTCGCCGTGCCCAGGTCGGCCCTGGCCCATGCCGAGAACGGGCCCTCGGCCCAGCGCGCTTCCGCCTGCGCGCGCCACACCGGCGCGTCGCGGCGCGCGCCCGACGGATTCTGCAGGTTGAAGAAAGCGGCGTCGTCGAGGAGGCGCACGATCGCGTAGCGCGAGCGGTCGGCGCTGGTCAGGAGGAGCGCGCCGCCGATCGCGCTGTCCTGCTTGACGACGTCGGGGGTGCCGGACACGGCCAGCTCCACGCCCGGCGCGACGCGCAGCAGCACGTCGGCGGAGAAGCGCGCCACCTCCGCCTCACGCGTGCGGTCGTCCTGCACGTCGAGGTGGAACCCCAGCCAGGGCAGCGCGCGCAGGTTGGCCTGCGCCTCCTGCACCGCGAACAACTCCTTGAGCGTCACGCTGCCCAGGTCGAGCCGGACTGCGTTGTCCACGTAGCGCGACGCCTCCCAAGCGGCGTGCTCCTCGGGAGCGAAGTCGTAGAGGTCGTACTCGATGGCCTTGAGCGGATCGAACAGCTCGTCGGGCGGCGCGGCGCGCGCGGCGTGCGCGAGCGCGGTCGCGAGAAGGACTGCCGCCGCGGCGCGCACGCGCCTCTCTTCGCAAAATCCCGCCGGCCGCACAAGCACCCGCGGAGCGCTCTTCGGTCCGGCGCCTCCACGAGGGGGGAGCTCGCTCCCCCTCGACCCCCCAACGGATTACGCTGGGCCTATCGAACGCCCGTCTCAGTCGTCGTCGTGGCGGTCTGGCAGGTTCGGGATGCGCCGCTTGATCTTCGCCACCGTATACGTCTTCACCTGCGCGGCCCACTGCGCATCGACCGAGTTGAACCCGAACAGGCGGGTGTCGAGGGCGAGATTCGTCACCAGCACGAACTCGCCGCTGAAGACGAGGCTCGCCGGCGTGAGGAACCCGCGCGGCTCGCCGCGCGCGCTGATCCCGTCGAAGTCGCCCAGCTTGGCGATCGCCTTGCCGGTCTGGTCGACCACCACGATCTCGTCGGCCTGGTTCGCGCACACCCAGATGTTGTCGTGCTCGTCGATGGCGAGCCCATCGGCGCCGTTGATGCTGTTCGTGAACTCGACGACGGGCGAGCCCGAGGCGGGGATCTTGAGGATGCTGTCGTTGCCCGTGTTGGCGACGAACAGGAAGCTGAAGTCATGGTTGAAGGCCATGCCGTTGGCGCCAAACGGCGGCTTGCCCGTGGTGGTGAGCAGGGGGCTGGAGGCAAATCGCGTGGCAGGCCCGCCGGTGGGGGGCGTCCTCCAGATGATTCCTTGGAAGGAATCGGAGATGTACACGTTGCCGCCCTTGTCGAAGGTGAGGGCATTGGGACCGGCGGCGGGGTCGAGTTTGGTGAAGACGGTTGAGTCGCCGCTCACCGGATCGACGGTCAGGACCTGCTGCATTCCGAAGTCGATCACCAGGAGCGCGTGCGTCGTCGGATGGAAATCGAGACCGAGCAGGGCCGGGCTCGAGTTCTTCACGCTCACCACCCGGAGCAGCTTGCCTTGCTTGTTGAAGACGATGACGTGACCCATGGCGTCCTTCGTGCCGCGGAAGTCGAAATCGGCCACGTAGACGTCGCCGGTCTTCTTGTCGAGGGCGATGCCCTCCGGGTTTCGCTCCGGTTGGGGAAGGCGGGCGAAGGTGGTCGCCTCGCCCCGATCCCAGGCCGGGGCGGCCGGGGAGAGGACCAGGACAGAGAGCGCGGCGAGGAGCGCGGTGCGGATGATCATCGTAAGGCCTCCTGTAGGGCGCGCGAGCATATTCCCCTACCCGCCGGGGGACAATGAGGCCCAGGTCCGCTCCAGGGCGGCGACCACTTCGTCGGGGATGCGGACGCCGGAGGACTGGGTGTCCCAGTGCATCCGCGCGAGCCTTCCCGCCCGAAGCGCTTCGCGGGGCAGGATGGCGTCTCGGGACGGGTCGAGGAGGACGTCATAGACCAGATCGACGTAGTGGCAGTATCCCGGCCCTCGCCAGTTCGGACCTTCGTACCAGTCGGTCAGCGCACGACCGGAGGCGAAGAGGCCGCGCGGCTCCGCTCCCTGCCGCAGCATGAACAGCCGGTCGCCGCGACGGATCTGCTTGCTCCGGGCGCAGCTCCAGCTGTCGCGGACGCGGCGGCCCAGGCGCACGCGCCGCGCCATCCGCGGCAGGTCGGTCCAGGCGAAGCGCTCGGGGCTCCAGGTGAGCAGGAAGGCGGGCATCGGCCCCATTCTGCCGCCCGCCGCGGTTGACAGCGCCCGCGCGGACCGTTAATTGCTTCAAAAGTTTCTGAAAGTTCCGCGAACCGGAGGCGCATGGCGGGGCTCACCACAGCCGGCCTGGCAGATCTGGTCGAGGCCGCGGCCCGGCCGGAGGCGCGTCCCTCGGCGGCGCAACTCCTCCCGGTGACCGCGGCGGCGGAGGGGCTTCCGCGCCTGGAGCGCCTGCTGGTCGGTGCGGCCCGGCGCGGGCCGCGGGAGCTCGCCCCGGCGGCGGAGGCGCTGGTCCGCTCCGGGGGCAAGCGGGTGCGCCCGCTGCTGACGCTGCTCTCCGCGCGCGCCGCGGCCCCCGGGCGGCGCTCGCGCGGGCGCGTGGCCCTGGCGGTGGTGGCCGAGCTGGTGCACTCCGCGACGCTCCTGCACGACGACGTGATCGACGACGGGCTCACCCGGCGCGGCATGCCTGCTCCGCGCGTCGCGTACGGGAACGGCGTTTCGGTGCTGGCGGGGGACTGGCTCCTGGCCGCCTCGCTCGACCTGGCGCTGCGCTCGCGCGCGCCCGGCGCGGTGGAGGCGCTGGTGCGGACGCTGCGCACGCTGGTCGAGGGCGAGGCGCGGCAGCTCGCGCTGCGCGGGAGCACCGGGTTCACGCAGGAAGATGCGCTCACCATCGCCTCGAAGAAGACCGGTTCTCTCTTCGCCTGGTGCGGCGAGGCCGGGGCGCTCGCCGCGCGCGCGCCGCGCGAGGTGGTCGAGGCGCTGCGCGAGTTCGGGCAGCGCGCGGGGTCCGCGTTCCAGATCGCCGACGACCTGCTCGACTTCGAGGCGGACGCGAGCACGCTCGGCAAGGCGGTGCTGGCCGACGTGGCGGAAGGAAAGCCGAGCCTGCCGCTCGCCATCGCGCTCAAGCGGCTCCCGGTGCTGCGCGAGGAGATGGGCAAGCTGCTTTCGGCGCAGGGCGCCGAGGCCGAGGAGCTGCAGCACGCCCGCGTGCGGGCCTTCGCCGTGAAGCTGAACCGCACGGGCGCGCTCGGAGCGGCCCGCCGCATCGCCGAGCGGGAGCGCGACGCCGCCCTCGAGGCGCTGGCGCCCGTCCCGCGCAGCCCCACCCGCGACCTGCTCGCCCAGGTGGCGCAGGTGCTCCTCTCGCGATCGCGCTGAAGACGAGCCGACGATGCCCGAAGCTCCGGCCGCGACTACACTCCCCGGAATGGCGACGCGCGAGGAAGAGCGCGAGCTGATCCACGAGGTGGCCGACACCGTCGGCGCCCTGATGGAGTTCTGGGGCTTCAAGCGGGTGATGGGCCGCCTGTGGACGGTCCTCTACCTGACCGGCGAGCCGCTCGGCGCCGCGGAGCTGTGCGAGCGCCTGGCCATCTCCAGCGGCGCCGCCTCGATGACCCTCGCCGACCTCGAGCGCTGGGGCGTGGTCAAGCGCTCGCGCAAGGCGGGCGACCGCCGCGAGTACTTCGAGGCCGAGACGGACATCTGGAAGATGGTCTCGCGCGTGCTGCGCGAGCGCGAGCTGTCGCAGATCGATCGCGCCGTGGAGGTCTTCGACCGGGCGCGGGAGCGGCTGATGCGCGCCGTGCCCCCGGGCGAGCAGGCGCGGATCTCGCGGATGGTCGACCGCATCTCCCGGCTCGGCGATCTAGCGCGGGTGGGGCGGGGGCTTTTGACCGCCATGGTGCAGCAGCACAAGGTGGATCTCGCGCCTCTGGTCCGCTTCGCCACCGGCAGGCGGCGCTAGAACTCCACCGAGACGCCGAAGCGCCAGGCGCGGTCGCTCAAGATCAGCGTGCCCGACTTGCCAAAGTCGTTCAGCCTGGTCCAGCCGTACTCGGCGAACACCGACGTGCGCTGAATG
>JBJMQJ010000490.1:0-18693 GCA_045802765.1 Myxococcales bacterium | reverse complement strand
TAGTACGCCGCGGAGAAGGACATTCCCGGGTTGAGCCAGTAGTCCCCGCGCTCGAGCCAGGTGGCCCCGAACGAGGTGAAGAAATGCCCTTCCTTGACGAACAGCCGTGGCTCCACGCGGAGCGCCTGTGCCCGCGCGCTCATTGCGCAGAGCAGGATCAGCAGGAAGATCCTCATGAGGACGCTCCCGGCAGCACGCAGCCTTGCTTCGTCAGCCAGCGCACCCGATCGTCGCCGTGATAGCGGTCGCAATGATCGAGGCACGCCTCCACCTCGAGGCCGGCGTGCTGCGCCTGGAATTCCGAGCGCGGGAGCGCGAACCGCGCCGCCAGCGCGACGCGATACTGCGGCGGCTGGGCGGCATCGAAGCTGACCGCGGTCCCGTCCCCCGAGAACCCGAGCAGCTCGACCGCCGGATCGACCCGGCAGATCTTGAAGACGCGGACGCCGGCCGGGCCGCGAGCGAACACCTGCAGCGGCGGCGTCACCAACCCGGCATCGGAAGTGTAGGGAAGCTCGGCCGCGGCGATGTCGGAGAGCTGGCGGGCGACGGTCGGATCGCCGGCGTACGTCCAGACGACGGTGCGGTCCGCGCGGACGCCTCCCGCGAGAGTAGCGGGAAGGAGCGCCCACACCCGCGGCTCGAGCGCGCCGCGCGCGACGGCGAGCCTTCGCGCGGCCTCCAGCGCCGAGGCGATCTGCCCGGGAACCGTGAGCAGGACGTTGTTCGCGTAGACGATCACCGCGCGCACCGCGCGGCCCGGGAAGGCACTCTCGGCGGTCCGCAGCGCAGCGTCGATCGCGGCCGGGTCGATCGTCCGCGAATTCGGTTGTGTGCACGGCGAGGTCTGCAACGCGGGCAGCTCGAGCTTGCCGGGCACCGAGGCAGGGACCGCGGCCCGGATCGATGCGGCCAGCCAGGCGACCGTGGCGGCGCAGTCCTCGTCGTGCTCGAGGAACAGATCCGAGACCACCACCCAGACCGCCGGCTCGGCCGCGGACGAGGCCTCGTAATCCACCCGCGTGCGGAGGAGCCGCGGCGGATTCGGCTCGATGAACTCGGCGCCGCAAGCGCAGAGCAGCGCCGCGACGGCTGCGATCTTCCGGCCCACTGTCCCTCCGGCACGCGACCGTAGAGGGACGCGCAACCGCCGCGACAGGCCACAACCGCCGCGTGTCGCTCTCACGACAGGTCGGCTGGCCCACTCTGTACACAAGCGCGCAGTGTCGACCGCCGCGCGGCGGATCGTTGACAGCCGATTCGAGTGCATTACCGGTAATCGCGATGCGGGAGGGCCGTCATGCCTACCGTTCTCGTCGTCGACGATGACGCGGACGTCCTGGATGCGGTCGCGGAGGTGCTCGCCCTGGAGGGGTTCGCGGTGCGGCGGGCGCGCGGGGGGGAGGCTGCGCTCGACGTGCTGCGAACCGAGAGCGCGCCGGCCATGGTCCTCCTCGACGCGCGCATGGACGGGGTCGACGGCACCGCCGTCTCGGCCTGGCTGCGGAAGAATCCGGCCACGCGCGAGGTCCCCATCGTCTTCATGACCGGCGACCGCCGGTTCTGTCCCGTCGACCGGTGCCCGGTGCTGGAAAAGCCTTTCGGCATCGCGGAGTTGCTCGATGCGGTGCGAAGGGCGACGGAATGAGCCGACGTTCGCTGCGCAGCTACCTTTTCACTGGCGGTCCGGTGTAGAAGCGCATTGCGGAGGCGGAGGCGTCATGGCGAGCGAGAAGGGCGCGGCCAAGCACAAGCCCCGCAAGGAACCAGGATCCGGGGGGGACCTGGAGGCGATCCTCCGCAAGATCCACGACGCGCGGAACTTCGATTTCCGCAGCTACAAGCGCCCCACGCTGCTCCGCCGCATCGAGCGGCGCATGCAGGATCGCGCCAGGCGCAGCATGCGCGAATACGGCGCGCTCCTCGATCGCGAGCCCGCGGAGTTCGACGCCCTGCTCAGCTCGATGTTCATCAAGGTCACCTCGTTCTTCCGCGATCCGGACGCTTGGGCGGAGCTGTCCACCAAGGCCATCCCGCAGATGCTCTCGGAGAAGCGTCCCGGCGAGGAGATCCGCGTCTGGTGCGCCGGCTGCGCGACGGGCGAGGAAGCGTTCTCCGCCGCCCTCGTGCTCGCCGAGGCGATGGGTCCTTCGTTCGCGAACCAGGACGTGAAGATCTTCGGGACCGACGTCGACGAGAAGGCCATCGCCTACGCCCGCAAGGGCCAGTACACGCGCGACCAGGTCGATTCGGTTCCCAAGAAGGTCCTGGGGGAGTGGTTCGTCGAGGACGGCAATGGCTATACGGTGCGCAAGGAGCTGCGCAGGTGCGTCGTCTTCGGGATCAACAACCTGGTGAGCGACGCGCCCATCTCGCGCCTCGATCTCCTCATCTGCCGCAACGTCTTCATCTACCTGGACGCCGCGCTGCAGAAGCGGGTGCTCTCCCGGTTCCACTACGCCCTGCGCCGCCACGGCATCCTCATGCTGGGCAAGTCCGAGCTGATCCCGTTCGCGGCGCGCATCTACGAGCCGATCGACCTGGCGCGCCGCATCTACCGGAAGGACGGGCGGCGCGAGAGCGCGCTGTCGCAGGAACGGCTGGTCGGATTGCTCGAGCAGGAGAGCGTGGCGCGCGAGACCGATCGCACGAAGGACGAGGCCGGCGGCGCCGATCAATTCCACCGCGAGGTGCTGCAATCGCTGCGCTTGCCGGTGGTGGCGACCACGATCGACGGCACGGTGATGCTGTGGAACGCGGCCGCCGCGCGGCTCTGGAACCGCGCGGAAAGCGAGGCGACCGGCAAGAAGCTCGCCGCGCTGAACCTCCCGGGGCTCCCGGGCGATCTGCTCATCGAGAAGACCTCCGCGGTGGCCCAGGGCCGGTCGCAACGCGAGTCGGCCGACGGCGTGGTGACCAACGGCCCCGAACCGAACGGCATCCAGGTCTTGGTGGAGGTGTCGGCCTTGCGCGATGCCGCCGGCGAGAAGACGGGGCTTCTCTACGTCGTGCAGGACGTGACCTCGGTGCGCCAGATGGAGTCCGAGCTGCGCCAGGCGAACCAGGAACGCCAGGCGGCGTACGAAGAGCTGCAGACGGTCAACGAGGAGATGCAGTCGTCGAACGAGGAGCTGGAGACCACCAACGAAGAGCTGCAGTCCGCGAACGAGGAGCTGCAGACGACGAACGAGGAGCTGCAGTCGACGAACGAGGAGCTGGAGACGACGAACGAGGAGCTGCAGTCCACCAACGCCGAGCTGGATGCGACCAACCGCGAGCTGGCGCATCGCACCGACGAGATGAACAAGCTCGCGTTCAACCAGCGGGTGATCATCCGCAGCCTTTCCGCGGCGGTGATCGTCCTCGACGGCTCCGGCAGGATCGTCGTCTGGAACCTCGCGGCCGAGCGCCTGCTCGGCGTCACCGAGGCAGAGGCGCTCGGCCAGGTGCTCTGGACGCTGCACGTTCCGGCGCTGAACCGCGGCGTCCTCGCGAAGGTGCGCAAGGCGGTGGGGCAGAACGTCGGGACGCGCTCGGAGGAGCTCGCTTACGAGCTGCCCAACGGCGGCGCGGGCAAGGCGACGCTCGTGGCAGTGCCCATCCTGGACGGCGGCGCGCCCCTGGGCGCCGTCCTGATGTTCGAGGACACCACCCGCATGGCGGCGCTGCAGGCCGAGATCGCGAGGCTGAGGGAGAACGATGCGCGAGCGGCGCAAGATCGATGATGGCGCCGCGGGCGCGGAACCGGACGTCCTGGTGGATCTACGCGCGAAGTACCTGGATCTCTCGCGCAAGTACGCCGCGCTCGTCCGCCGGCTCGAAGTGCGCACCAGCGAGCTGGTGCAGAACCGCGCCGGCGGCGCGAGCACCGTGTACCGGCTGGGGTTCTGGGCGCTGAACGTGACCGCCAGCGGCCTGGCGCTGGTGAAGGACGGCGCGATCACCACGCGCAACGCGCGCTGGCACGAGCTGGACGTCGCGCGCGGCGGATGGATGCGCGATGGCAAGGTCGAGCCCACCACATGGATCGACCTGTCCCACGCTGCATTGGCCGAGGCGATGCAGCTCCCCCGGCGGGCGCGCGCCGCGGTGGTCCGGCGCTACCGGAGCGTGCAAGGCGGGCAGGTGGTGGAGCTGCGGCTCGAGCGAGTCGATGCGGCGGCCGCGCCCGTCGTCGTCCTCGCGCGGGACGTCACCGAGCAGGTCCGCGCCGAGCAAGAGCTTTCGGACATGCGCGAAGCGCTCTTCCAGAGCGAGCACATGAGCATCCTCGGCGAGCTGGCGTCCTCGGTCGCGCACGAGCTGGGCAACACGCTTCGCGGCGTGACGGCGCGCACCTCGGTGCTCACCCGCAACGCGCGCGTGATGGACGAGCACGCCTCCCTGGTGGTCGGGATCCAGGAAAGCGTCGAGTCCGCGCTCTCGTCGGTGCGGAAGCTGCACGAGGTGGCGCGATCGGGACGCGTCGAGCCCGGACCGGTCGACCTGGCGGACGTGCTCCGGCGCGCCATCGAGGTGCTGCAGCTGCGGCAGGCGCCCGGCGCGGCCCCGGTCGAGGTGCGCACCGAGGTGCCGGAGATCCCGCCGGTCCTCGGGACCACCGCCGAGCTGTCGCACCTCTTCGTCACCCTGCTCTTCAACGCGCGCGACGCGATGCCGAACGGTGGAAAGGTGTACGTCCGCGCGGAACGGGCCCGCGACATGGTGCGAGTGAGCGTCGCAGACGAAGGCACGGGCATCGCGCCGGAGCACCTGCCCCACCTCTTCCAGCCGTTCTTCACCACCAAGGGGACGGCGGGGACGGGGCTGGGCCTGTGGCTCGCGCAGAGCACCGTGCGCCGCATCGGCGGCTCGATCACGGCGCGGAACCGCGGGGCGGGCGGCGCGGAGCTGCTCGTCGAGCTGCGGCTCGCCGCCGACGGGCCGGCGGTCAAGCCGGGTCGCGCGCGGCGACGGCGTCGGGAACGAAGCGCTCCGCGCGGTTGAGGACGTCCCGCAGGTTGCTGGCGTGCTCGCGGGCGGCGCTCCCGCGGTCGTCGAATTGCGTCGCGGTGCGCGTGTGCCCGCGTTCCCGGGCACGCTGCGCGAGGCGGTCGCTGAGCGCGGCCTGGTCCTCGAGCGCGCGCATCGCGGCCCAGAGCGAGGCTTCGAGCTGGTCCTGCTGCTCGGCGCTGAGCGACGCCGCGCCGTACGCATGCCCGACGCGGCAGCGGAAGCGAAGGATGTTGCCGTCGTGCACCTCGTTCAAGACGCCGCCGCAGGAAGGGCAGGGGAATTCCGAGGGTCGCCCGGGCGGGGGCTCCCCGGCCGCACGGCGCTCGAGGGCGATGTCCGTCTCCTGCTGCAGCAGCGTCGGGATGGGGGAATGCAGCTCCACCTGCTCGTGGGCGAGCTTCTCGAGAAGCGCCGCGATCCCCGCGGTCGGCAGGCAATGGTCGACCTGGACGTTCTCGAGCGCGCTGCGCGGCATGTCGGGGCAGAGCGCTTCCTCCGGATCCTGCACCACGGTGACGCCGCCGCGCTGCTTCACCGCGACCAGCCCCGCGGTTCCGTCGTCGAGGGCGCCGGAGAGCACGACGCCGACCACGCGCGCTCCATGGAAGCGCGCCGCCGTGCGGAACAGCGTATCGACCGCGGGCCGGTGCCCTCCCTCCGGCGCGCTGCGGGTCAAGCGCACCACCCCGTCGTCGACCACCAGATGCCGATCGGGAGGCGCGACGTAGATCCGCGCCGGCGCGAGCGCCTCGCCGTTCTTCGCGTGCGTCGCGGGCAGGGGACCCGCCCCGGTCAGGATGCGGGGCAGGATGCTCTTGTGATCGGGCGCTACGTGCAGGACGACGAGGACCGCGGCCGGAAGGTCCCTCGGAAGCCGGGCGACGAGCGCCCGGAGCGCCTCGACTCCCCCCGCGGACGCTCCGACGACGATGATGTCATGGCTCGGCATTCAATTCCTTGACGAGAGTGTACGCTCCTCCTGCGCGATCGGCACCCCCCGTGAACCGTGCGCATAGCCGGCGGCTCTGCTCGATGAGCATCCTCGAGCGTCGGACGTGCCGCTGGGAGGATTGGGTGCGCGCCCGAGAAAGGTGCACGCAACGCTCCCACTTCGAGTGGAAGGCGGTCTCTGGAGAACGGAGCAACCGCTTCAGATGCTCGCCTGCCTTCCGGCGGGACAGCACCCGCAAGCCTCCGCTGCGGAGGGCCGAGGCAAGCGCGGTGCGGTCACCCACCAGCGCGACCAGCACCAGTGCGGCGAGGCGCGGGTCCGCCTCGACCGCCGCGACGACGTCTCCGGCGCGGGGGAGCATCTCCGATACGACCAGGAGTCGGGGAGCCGGAGGCCGGCGCAGCGAGCGCATCGTCTCGGGTTCCGAGCGGGTCCGCTCCACCTGGCACTGGCCGCTGCGCAGCTCGGTCGCAAGGCGAGCGGAGAGGCCGGCCAGGATGACGCGCACGTCAGCTGCCGCCATTCCCGTTCCGCCGCGCGCCGGCGCGACGCGCCACGGCCGAGAGGCGAAGCAGCAGCTCGAAATCCACCGGGGTGGCGGGATCGGTGCCGAGCAGCAGTAGCGCCGAGCCGGGATAGCGCCTTTGCACCTCGGCGAGGAGACCGGCGCCGCTCCCGTCCGGGAGCACTGGCCAGCTGGCCACCAACTCGAACTCCAGCCCCGAGAGGACCTTCAGGGCGGAACGCACCCGCCCCGCAACCGTCACGAGATAGCCTTTGTCACGCAACGTTCGACCGAGATCGTCGCGCACCTCTCCTTCGGGGACGACGAGCAAGACGCTGTGCAGAGCGGCCACCCGACATGGCTACCCTCGCGTGGGCGCCCGGTCACTCCGGGGGCGGTTGCAATTGGGCATGCGTGCGCTTGCGTAGAGTGCCTGCGGGGGGCTCGCATTCGGCAGGCATCCGGAGCTAGATCGCGTCATGGGCTACAAAGTCGCGCTCGTCGACGATCATCGGCTGTTCCGCGAAGGACTTCGCGCGCTGCTCGCCGCCCAGCCCGATCTCCAGGTGGTAGGCGAGGCGGCGGAGCCCACCGAGGCATGCGCGTTGGTGGATGCCGAGGATCCCGATCTGGTAGTGCTCGACGTCGTGCTCGGGCCGTCTTCGGGCGTGTCCCTCGCGCGAGAGCTTCTCCGCCGCTCTCCGCGGCGAAAGCTCTTGATGCTCAGCATGCTGCTCGACGAGGAGCACGCGGCGGAAGCCTTGGAAGTCGGTGCGCTCGGATACGCCGGAAAGGCCCAATCGCTGGACGAAGTGCTGGACGCGATCCGCACCGTCGCCGCCGGGCGCGTCTACGTTCCGTCCATGCTCTCGCGGTTCGTGGTGCAGGACTACCTGCGGCTGCGCCGCGGAGACGCCATGCTGGATTCGCCGCTCGGGCGGCTCACCCGCCGCGAGCGCGAGGTGTTCGACCTCATCGTCGCCGGCGGGACCACCGCCCAGATCGCCGAGCAGCTCACCATCAGCCACCGGACGGTGGAGACGCATCGCAGCAGGATCCTGCACAAGCTCAAGGCGCGGTCGGCAGCGGATCTCGTCCGTCTTGCCGCGCGGTTGAAGCTCTTGCCGTTGAACGTGAACTGAACCCGGACTGAACACCTCCGCGAAGGGACGATGTTTGGAACGTGACGGGAATCGCGGCCGCTTCTTACGTGTTCCTACACATGATCGGCGTCACGTCGTACCGTAGCGCCCCGACACGCCGTAAGCGGTTCTCGTATGACGCTCAAGCTCGGTGTTGTGGACGATCACCGGCTGTTCCGCGAGGGATTGCGGGCGTTGCTCTCGACGCAGCCCGACTTCCAACTCGTCGGAGAGGCGAGCGAGGCGCAGGATGCCTACGCGCTCGTGGACCAGACGCAACCGGACGTGCTGCTCTTGGACGTCTCGCTGCCGCTGGCCAGCGGCGTGAGCGTGGCCCGCGAAGTGCTCCGGCGCCAGCCGCACCAGCGGATCCTCGCGCTCAGCATGTTCGCCGACGAGGAGCACGTCGCCCAGGCGCTCGAAGTCGGAGTCCTCGGATACGCCAGCAAGGACCTTTCCGCGAGCGAGCTGTTCACCGCCATCCGCTCGGTGGGGCGCGGGCAGGCGTACCTCGGACCAGGGATCTCGCGCGTCGTGCTCGAGGAGTACATGCGGATGCGCCGGACCGGGCGCGGTCCGGACACGCCGCTCCGCGGGCTCACGCAGCGCGAGCGCGAGATCTTCGACCTTGCCGTGCGCGGCCTCTCCAACCAGGACATCGCCTCGCAGCTGTGCATCAGCAAGCGGACGGTGGAAACCCACCGCGGGCGCATCATGCGCAAGCTGCACGTGCACTCGGCGACCGACCTGGTGCGCCTGGCGGCGCGGCACGGCCTGCTGGACGCCTGACTCCCGCATGATCAGCTTGACCGTCCAGGAGGAGACATGGACGCCCTTGCCCTTTTGAAGAAAGACCACCAGACGGTGGAGAAGCTGTTCGCCCGATTCGAGAAGAGCCCGAGCAAGGAGACCGCGAACCGGATCGTCCGCGAGCTCTCCGTCCACGCCGCGGTGGAGGAGCAGCTCTTCTATCCGGCCGTGCGCCAGCTCGCCGGCTCGGAAGAGCTGGAGGAAGCGGAAGAGAAGGTCCTCGAGGCGCTCGAGGAGCACCACGTGGCGAAGTGGGTGCTCTCGGAGATCGACGGGCTCGACGAGGACGACGAGCGGTTCGAGGCGAAGTGCATGGTGCTGATCGAGAGCGTCCGGCACCACGTCAAGGAGGAGGAAGGTCCCCTCTTCCGGTTCGCCCGCCGGCTGTTCAAGCGCGACCAGCTCGTCGAGCTGGGCAAGCTGATGCAGAAGGCGAAGAAGATCGCGCCGACCCATCCGCACCCGCGAGCGCCGGACGAGCCGCCGGGCAACGTGCTGGCCGGCGGTCTTGCGGCCATCCTCGACCGCGGCCGCGACGCGGTAAAGGGCATGGTCGCCGCGCGCGTGAACAGCCGCTCCCGCGGCGGTCGCCGCCCGTCCCGCGATCTCCACGCCTGACGCGCGCCCGCAGCGCCTGACATGGCGACAAGCGTTTCGCGCAGATGCAGAGGGCGCGCAGCAAAGGAAGGGGAGGAACGGACCACGTTCCTCCTCTCCTCCCCCCCGCGTGAAACGCAGTACGCCTGCAGAGGCGGCGGTTGAGCCGCGTCACGGGGCGTTCTGGATCGCCTCGTCCCTCTCGGGCTCGGTGACGTCCGGCGCGTCGGGCGGGCCTTCGGGGCGATAGTCGCGCATGTAGATGCGGATGATGGAGAGGAAGAGAGCGGTCGCGATGGGCCCAACCACGACGCCGAGGATGCCGAACGCTTCGACGCCGCCGAAGATGGCGATGAACACGAGCAGGTCGTTCATGCGGATGCGGGGACCGACGAGCTTGGGCCGCAGGATGTAGTCGGCCACGAACACGATGACCAGCGCGCCCCAGATGAGCAGGCCCAGGCCTTCGGCGATGTGGTGGCTGAAGAGCACGAACAGCGCCACCGGCACCCAGACCAACGCGGTGCCGATGGCGGGCAGGATGGAGGCGACGCCGGTGAGCGCCGCCCAGACGAGCGGGCTGTCTACCCCGAAGATCCAGTACCCGATGAACGCCACGGCGCCTTGGTAGACCGCGGTGACCACGGTCCCGAAAAGCATGGCCCGCGTGACGTCGCGGATGTTGCGGACCAGCTCCCATACCTCGCCGTCGGGAAGCGGAATGACCTCCACGAGCCAGGCGGTCCCTTCGCGCCCCTCGACGAGCAGGTAGTAGCTCGTCAGGGCAGTGAAGATGAACACGAAGATGAGGCCGAAGGTGGCCGTGATCACCGCGGTCGCTCCCCTGCCCAGGGTGGCGGCGAGCTCGCGGAGCAGGTCGGCGACACGGCGCTGCAGGCTCGCCGGATCGACGCCGAATCGCCGCAAGAACGCGATTACGTCATCGCCAAGAAGGCTCGTGGTGCCACCGTGCTGGTAGCGGTCCGCGGCGTCGCGGAGCAGATCGAGAACGCGCGAGCCGACGACGAAGAGCAGGAAGGTGAGCAGGCCGACGATCGCGGTCATCACCAGCGCGGTGAGCAGGGCTGCCGCGAGGCCGGGATGGCGCGAGAGCCGGCGCCGCTGCAGGAGCCTCGCCTGCAGCGGATAGACGGTCACGGCGATGGTCAGGCCGAGGAAAACGGGAATCCAGACCGGCTCGAGCGTCCGCCAGAACAGGTACGCAGCCAAGGCGAACAGCACCAGGAAGGTGCCGTTCTCGAGTTTCGTCCGGTCGATGCGGGCCACGAGAAGGACTCTAGGGCACACCGACCGTGAATGCTCCGCGGCCGCCCTCCCGAGGCTCACCAGTGCACCGAACTGGTCAATCTCCAGGCCTACTGCCGGTGCGCGGGCGGTAGCTGGACGACCTCGAACGCGCTGAACGGCACCGTCTTGAGCTGGTCCAGGTCGTGGTCGTCCCAGCGCGAATCGGTCGCGCCGGAGATGGCGACGAATCCGTCGCCGGCCTCGTCGACCAAGAACATCCCGTACCGCTGCAGCGCGGTGAGGATGACGCGCGACGCGCCCGTGAAGCGGGACAGGTCGACGCTCGCCTTCAGGCGGACGCGGGCGCCCATCGGCGGCGCGTCCGGATCGTCGCTGTTCCCGTAGTGCGTGGCGGGATGGACCCAGGCCCGCGCGGCTCGCGCCGCGGTGAAGGTGAGCGCGTGCCGGATCTCCTTTTGCTCCACCACCTCGTCGTAGCGGGCGAGCCCCGGCAGGAGCGGAAGGCCGGAGGCGGTCGCGCTGGTCCAGCCGTCCTTGCGCAGCGCACCCGTGCGCAGGTCGAAGACGGCGCCGCTCCCCGCGCGGTAGGCGCTGCCGTCCCAATGCGTGTCGAAGGTCTCGTAGAGCAGGCAGGAGTCGCGGTCGACGGCGATCGCGTGGCGGTCGCCGCTTGCTCCCGTTCCGCCCTGGACGGGAATGTCGGGCGGGAACGGGTACGGACCCGGATCGCTCTCGCCCGAATACAGGAAGGACATCTGCGCGCGCGGCTGCGAGCCCGCGACCACCACGAACGGAACTCCATAGGTGGCGTTCGCACCGAAGTCCGCGTGCAGGTTGCGCCAGGAGGCGCCCAGAAAGGCGAGGTAGTCGTCCGACCGCGCGTCGACAGGCGCCGACGACACGTCGCGGTTCCACTCGTCGTCCGCTGGGAAGATGGGACAGCCGGCGAGCGCGGGTCCGGCGGGAGCGGAGGTCGGCGCCGGAGTCGGGCTAGGCGGGGGAGCCGGGGTCGCGGCGGGCGCGCCGGTGGCGGGAGCGCCCGCATCAGGGGAGGGCGAGGGAGCAGACGGTCCCCCGGAAGGTGGCAGCTCGGGTGACGGGGCGTCCACTCCGCTGCCGCCGCAGGCCGCGACGGCGAGGAGGATTAACAAAAACATCTGTCGCATGTGTCAATTAGACGCGCCTTCTCGCCGGCCGATTCTCGCAACCGCCTGCCCGCCCGCCGCCACTACGGGCAGACAACGACCCTACCAAAGGGAGTGGATGAAGCGGGCCGTCGCGGGGAGGACTTCGGTCTCGCGGTCCCTGTGCGGGGAGTGGCCGGCGCCGGGTAGGAGGAGCGTCTCGGTGCGCCCCCGGAGGCCGCGCTGGATGGCCTCGATCTGGGCGACGGTGCCGTACTCGTCCGCGTCTCCCTGGACGAGCAGCGTGGGTGCGCTGATCGACGTCAGGCATCCGGTCAGGTTCCAGCCGCGGAACCCGGCGTGCAGCCAGGGTCCGTTCCATCCCCAGAAGGCCGCGTCGACGTGCTGGTGCCAGCGCGCAAGCCGCGGCCGCAGGTCCCCACGCTCGTAGGCGTCGCGCGCCTTGGCGATGCTCTCGAGCGAGAGCTGCTCGGCGAACACGTGGGGCGCTTCCAGGACCAGCGCTCGGACGGGTTGCGCGGCCGAGTAGACGATCGCGATCGAAGCTCCGTCGCTGTGGCCGAAGAGGATCGGGTCGGAGATGCCGGCGGCGCGCACCACCTCGTGCAGCAGCGCAGCCTCGTCGTGCATGTAGCGGACCGGTCGCGGCAGCGGGGCGGAAGGCGAGGAACCGCCGTAGTTGGGCCGGCTATACGCGAACACGGGCATCCCGGTCATTTCCGCCAACTTGCGCGGAAAATCCCGCCACAGTCCGACCGACCCCAAGCCTTCGTGGAGCAACACGATCGCCCGCGGCCCAGGCTCGCCGAGCCACTCGCTCTCCAACAAGTGCGGTCCGATGTGCAGGAACCCGGGCATCGAAGCGGAGGAGCCGGCGGACCGAGGCGGGTCCGGCCGGCTCCCCTCACCGGAAGACGCGCTCTCAGGCCCGCAGGGCGGCGGGCTCCGGCGCGGGCGCGTTCAAGTCGTCGTCGAGGCGCAGGTGACGGGTCTCGTGCAGGAAGATGCCGCCGACCACGAGGGACATGAGGGCGACGATGATCGGGTACCAGAGGCCGGCGTAGATATTGCCTGCGTTCGCCACGATGGCGGTGGCAAGCAGCGGCAGCATGCCGCCGAACCAGCCGTTCCCGATGTGGTACGGCAAGGACATCGAGGTGTACCGGATGCGCGTCGGGAACAGCTCCACCAGGAAGGCGGCGATCGGCCCGTACACCATGGTCACGTAGAGCACCATGATGACGAGGATGAGCTCGGCCATCACCCAGTTCACCTTCGAGGTGTCGGCCTTGGCGGGATAACCCGTCGCGGTGAGCGCCGCGCGGACCTCGTTCGGGGTCCTGGCGGGATCCCAGCCGCGGATCTCCGTGTTGCCGATCTTGGTGACGACCGTATCACCCGTCCCGGGGAGCGCGTCGAAGCTCAGGCCGGAGCCGGTGATGAACGAGCGGGCGCGGTCGCAGGCGGTCTGCTTGGTCCAGGGGCCGACGAAGATGTGGAATTTGCAGTCGTTCGCCGCCACCGAGATGGGCACCGTCTGCTGGTACTTCTCCAGGGCCGGGTTCACATAGTGCGTCAGGCCCTTGAAGAGCGGGAAGTAGGTAACGGCGGCGATCAGGCACCCCGCGAGGATGATCTTCTTGCGCCCGATCCGGTCGGAGAGCGCGCCGAAGACGATGAAGAACGGCGTGCCGATGAGGAGCGACAGGCCGATGAGCGCGTATGTCGGAATGAAGTCGAGCTTCAGGTAGATCTGCAGGAAGAACAGCGCGTAGAACTGCCCCGTGTACCAGACCACGCCCTGTCCGGCGGTGGCCCCGAAGAGCGAGAGGAAGACGTACTTGTTGTTCGGGTACCTGAGGAAGCTGTCCTTGAGCGGCGACTTGGAGCGCTTCCCCTGCGACTTCATCTTCTGGAACAGCGGCGATTCGTTCAGCTTGAGCCGGATGTAGATGGAGATGATGAGGAGCGGGATGGAGAACCAGAAGGCGATGCGCCAGCCCCAGCTCGAGAAGGTGGCCGGGCTCTGCGCAAGCCGGACGATTCCGATGACGAGCAGGGCCGCGAACATGCCGACGGTGGCGGTGGTCTGGATCCAGCTCGTCGCCCGGCCGCGCCTCTCGTCGGGCGCGTGCTCCGCGACGTACGTCGCCGCGCCGCCGTACTCGCCGCCCAGGGCCAGTCCTTGGGCGAGGCGGAGGCCGAGGAGGATGAGCGGAGCCGCGGCGCCGATCGTGTTGTAGGTCGGCAGGAAGCCGACCAGCACGGTTGCGAGGCCCATGACGGTGATGGTGATGAGGAAGGTGTACTTGCGGCCGACGAGATCGCCGATGCGCCCGAAGATCAGCGCGCCGAACGGGCGCACCAGGAAGCCCGCCGCGTAGGCGCCGAAGGCGCCGAGCAGCTGGAAGGTATAGTTGCCCGGAGGGAAGAAGAGCCCCGCGAAAAAGTTCGCGAGGATGGCGTAGAGGTAGAAGTCATACCACTCGAAGACCGTGCCGACCGAGGACGCGATGATGACGCGCCGTTCTTCCGCCGCGTCGACGCGGCGCTCGACCGGAGCAACCGAAGCTGCCTCCATGGCACCACTCATCCGTCCTCCCGAAATTTGCGCGCCTGGGCGGCGCAGCGGGGTCATTTTCAGCGTCTGTCGCGGCTTCAAAAATCGATCACGCGGCGCGACAGTACGAGGGGCGACGAATGTCTGTCAAGCGGGGTAGGACCCCACGGCCGACGGGCGTTTGGAAAGTCCGGAACGCCGGGGATTGATTTTTGCAAATGACCATGGCTAGGTGCCGCGCCATGACCCCCACCACACGGATCCTCCTGACCGCCGCCGCGCTTTCCTTCGGCGCGGCGATCCTTCCGATCGGCTCGGCGCGGGCCGCGGACACGATCAAGATCGGGGCGACGCTGCCCCTGACCGGCGCCGAGGCCCGCATCGGAGGATTCTACAAGGAAGGCTACGAGTACGCCTTCGAGCAGCAGAACAAGAAAGGCGGCGTGAAGGTCGGCGACAAGACCATGAAGGTCGACCTGCAGCTGCTCGACGATACAAGTACGCAGGCGACCGCCGTCAGCCTCGCCGACCGGCTGATCAATAGCGACAAGGTGAGCTTCCTGCTCGGCACCTACGCGACGAACCTGGTCGAGGCCCAGAGCGCGGCCGCCGAGCAGAACCAGATGCTCTACGTGAACGGCGGCGGCGCGGCGAGCGCGATCTACAAGCGCGGATACAAGTGGGTGTTCGGCCTGCTCGCTCCGGTCGAGCTCCTGGCCGAATCGATGATGAAATGGATCGACGAGCAGCAGAAGGGTGGCAAGCTCGGGAAGCCCGCGAAGATCGCGCTGCTCTGGGAGAACACCTCGCACGGCAAGGATTTCCGCAAGGGCGTGAGCGACTTCGCCAAGAAGAGCGGCGGCGCGTACGAGGTGGCGGTCGACGAGTCGTTCGAGCTGAACGGCAAGGATTTCGGCGCCCTCCTGGGAAAGGTGAAGGCGGCCAACGTCGACCTCTTCCTCTCCGACGCGCACCTGCCCGACTACATCACCATGCAGCGCCAGTACGTCACGTCGGGCATGTGCCACAAGGTGCTGAGCTACGGCGCGCGCGGCAGCGAGAAGCAAGCCGCGGAGGCGCTCGGCAAGAAGAACGTGGAATACATCCTGAGCGCGGTCTGGTGGAGCCCGCTGCTTGGCCAGAAGAACCCGATCGCGAAGGAATTCGTGGCGGGGTTCAAGGCCAAGCACGGCCGCGATCCGGAGTGGTACCAGGCGCTGGGCTTCGAGACGGCCCGCGCCCTGTTCACCGCCATCGAGCAGGCGGGGACGCTCGACAAGGCGAAGGTCCGGGAGAAGCTCGCCGCCATGAAGATCCCCTCGCTGCTTCCAGGCGGAGAGCTGACCTTCCCCGCCGAGTTCGGCCAGCAGACGCACGCGCCGTTCGTGGTGCAACAGAACCAGCCCGACGGCAGCGCGCCCATCATCGCCCCGGCCGACGCGGCCACGGGCAAGGGCACGGCGCCGAACCCGAACTGCGGCAAGTAGGAACGTCTCGTGCAGCGCTTCACCGAGCTCGTCGTGATCTCGGTTCTGCTGGCGGGCCTGTACGCCACGATGGCCTACGGGCTCGGGCTCATCTACGGCGTGTTGCGCGTGGTGAACCTGAACCACGGCGGCGTCATCATGGCAGGCGCGTACGTCGGGTGGGTCCTCCACGAGAAGCTGGGGATCGATCCCTACCTCTCGATTCCCGCCGTCATGGCGGTGTCGTTCGTGCTTGGCATCGCCATCTACCGCGGGCTCGTGCGGCACCTCGCGCGCGGGGCCGCGGGCGGGGTGCAGTCACTCTTGCTGCTGTTCGGCGTCTGGCTCGTCCTGCGCAACGCGGCCTACCTGCTCTTCACCGGCAACGACCAGACCATCCGGACAGAGTACTCGACGAGGTCGATCGCGGCGTTCGGGCTCGCGCTGTCCGTCAACCGGGTGGCGGTGTTCGGCATCGCCGTGCTGACGCTCATCGGGCTTCATCTGTTCCTCACTCGGAGCTTCACGGGCAAGGCGATCCGGGCCGTGGCGCAGAACGCCGATAGCTGCACGCTGGTCGGCGTCGACGTCGAGCGCATCTATTCGCTCACCTTCGGTATCGGCACCGCGCTCGCGGGCCTGGCTGGCATCCTGGGCGCGACGCTGTTCTCCTTCAACCCTTCCTACGGCTCGGGGGACCTGCTCAAGGCGTTCGTCATCGTCGTCCTCGGCGGGCTCGGAAGCGTGATGGGCACCGCTGTCGCCGCCCTCATCCTGGCGCTCGTCGAAGGGTTCGCCATCTATTGGCTGCCCGCTTACCTCACCGGCGCGGTCGGCTTCGTGATCCTGGTCCTGGTGCTGGTGGTCAGGCCCGGCGGCCTGTTCGGCCAGCGCGTGCTCGGATGAAGCTGTTGCCGCACTGGGTCTCGCGACCCGCGCTCGTCGCGCTGCTCGCCGCGCTGGCGGTGGGCGCGGTGGTGCCAAAGATCCTGGGCCTCTCGGTGTATTCGCAGAACCAGGTCACCGAGACGTTCCTCTTCGTCGCCGCGGCGCTCGCCTGGAACTGGATGGGCGGCTACCTCGGCCAGGTGAGCTTCGGCCACTCGGCCATGTTCGGCCTGGGCGGGTTCATCTCCGGGCGGCTGCTGCTCGCGCTGCACCTTCCCTTCTGGATGGCGTGGGTCGTGGGAGGCCTCACGGCGGCGGCCTACGCGCTCGTCTGGGGACACCCCACGCTCCGGCTGCGCGGCCCCTACTTCTCCATCGCGACCATCGGTGTCGGCGAGGCGACGCGGCTGGTGATGACCTACTGGGAAGACCTGACCGGCGGCTCGTCGGGGCTCTCGCTGCCGATCACCCAGGGGCTGAAGAGCGAGCTGTACTGGTGGGCGCTGGCGCTGATGGGGTTGGTGGTCGCCGCCTCGTACGCGCTGCGCAAGTCCACCTTCGGCCTGGGCCTCCTCGCCATCAAGAGCGACGTGGACGCGGCGGCCGACGTCGGGATCTCGCCCACGCTGATGCAGGACATCGTGCTGCTCCTCTCCGGCTTCACCGTCGGCGTGTGCGGAGCGTTCTATGCGAGCTACCAGAACTTCATCGAGCCCGGCGACATGTTCGGCTTCGACCGCAGCATCTCCTTCGTCTTGATGGCGGTGATCGGCGGGGTCGGCACCATCATCGGGCCGGCGCTCGGCGCGGTCGTGTTCGTCATGCTCCGGCAGTACCTGATCGGCTCGTACCCGCAGCTCTATCTGGGGATCTACGGGCTCCTCCTCATCGTGGTCATCCTCTTCGAGCCGCTCGGCATGATGGGCCTGTTCTTCCGCATCGCGCGGCGCTTCGGCCTCGTGCGGCCCGAGGTGGAGGCCAAGCTGGAGGCGAAAGCGGCGGTGGGCGGAGCGGCCGCCGAACCGGGCGTTCGCCAAGGCGGCGCGCCGTGACCGCCATCCTCCGCGCCGAGGGTCTCTCCAAGCGTTTCGGCGGCCTCAAGGCGGTCGACGCGGTCGATCTCGAGCTGAACGACGGCGAGATCCTCGGGGTGATCGGCCCCAACGGAGCGGGCAAGACCACGTTGTTCAGCATGATCGCCGGTTCCATCCCGCCCACCGCCGGGCGCGTCCTGCTCGAAGGGAAGGTCATCAGCGGCGGGTCGCCCCGGCGGGCGGTCCGCGCCGGCGTGGTGCGGACCCACCAGATCGTGCGGCCCTTCCAGAACCTCACGGTGCTGGAGAACGTGATGGTGGGCGGCATCTATGGAAAGGGCCGCCCTCTCGGGGCGCGCGAGCGCGCGCTCGAGGTGCTGGAGTTCTGCGCGCTGCGCGACCGCGCGCCCCAGCTTCCCGGCGGGCTCACGCTGGCCGGGCGCAAGCGGCTGGAGCTGGCGCGGGCGCTCGCGACGGAGCCGCGCGTCCTGTTGCTCGACGAGGTGATCGCGGGCGTCAACCCCGCCGAGGCGCTGCAGATGGCGGACCTCATCCGCTCGGTGCGGGAGAAGCGGGGGCTCTCCATCATCCTCATCGAACACGTGATGCCCGCCGTGATGCGCCTCTCCGACCGCGTGATCGTCCTCGACGCGGGGAAGAAGATCGCCGAGGGCAAGCCGCAGCAGGTGGTGAAGGACCCGGGCGTGATCGCCGCCTACCTGGGCGAATCCGCCTCCGCGGCCGCGCCCGCTCAAGCCGGCGGGGCGCCGTCGCGGACGCCCATCTCGGGCGCCGGACCGGGCTCTCTGCCCACGCCGTCCGCCAACCCGACGCCCGCGTCGGTCCCGAAGAAAGGACCGGGAGGGAACCATTGAACGCGGCGATGCTCGAGGTCCGCGATCTCTCCCTCGCCTACGGCGACGTGCAGGTGCTCTTCGGCGTCTCTCTCCGCGTCGACGAGGGGGAGATCGTCACTCTCCTCGGATCGAACGGCGCGGGGAAGACCACCACGTTGCGGGCCATCTCCGGGTTGCGGCCGGCGCGGGGAGGCGAGGTGCTCTTCCGTGGGCAGTCCCTGCTCGCCGTGCCCGCCAGCAAGCGGGCGGAGATGGGGATCGCGTTGGTGCCCGAGGGACGCGAGCTGTGGCCGATGCTGACCGTGCGCGAGAACCTGGAGCTGGGCGCGTACAGCAAGGCCCCCCGCGCTCGCAGCGCGGCGAATCTGGAGAAGGTGTTCGCGCTGTTCCCGCGCCTGCGCGAGCGGCACGCGCAGATGGCGGGGAGCCTCTCCGGGGGCGAGCAGCAGATGTGCGCCATCGGCCGCGCGCTG
>JBJMQJ010000489.1:0-14859 GCA_045802765.1 Myxococcales bacterium | reverse complement strand
CGAGCGACACGACCAGCGCCGCCGTCGGCTCGGCGAGCGGCCGCTCGAAGCAGTCCGCGTCGCAATGCAGCACTTTCTTGACGCCCTGGAGCTTGGCGGCCTCGCCCGCCGCCCCTTGCGCATTCTTGCCCGCCACCAGCACATGCACGTCCGAGCCGAGCTGGAGCGCCGCGGTCAGCGCCTTGGCAGTGGCGTCCCGCAGCGTCTGATTGTCGTGCTCGGCAATGAGGAGGACGGCCATCGTCAGATCACTCCCGCTTCGTTCTTCAGCTTGTCCACGAGTTCGGCGATCGTCTTCACCCGCTGGCCCGCCTGCCGCCGCGGCGGCTCGGTGGTGCTCAGCACCTTGAGGCGCGGCTTCACGTCGACCCCGTAATCGGCCGGCGTCTTCTCCTCGAGCGGCTTCTTCTTCGCCTTCATGATGTTGGGAAGCGAAGCGTAGCGCGGCACGTTGAGGCGCAAGTCCACCGTCACGATCGCCGGGAGCTGCACCTCGAGCACCTCCAGCCCCCCGTCGACCTCGCGCGCTACCTGCGCGGTCTTCTTGTCGGCTCCGAGCTTGATACCGGGCTTTTTCGCCTTCTCTTCCGCGGACTCGAGCGATTCCTTCTTGGAGGCGAACGTCGCCTGGCCCCAGCCGAGGTACTCGGCGAGCAGCTGGCCCGCGACGTTGTCGTCCACGTCCACCGCCTGCTTGCCCATGAGCACCAGGTCGGGCTTCTCCTGGTCGATCACCGCCTTGAGCACGCGAGCCACGCCGTCCGAATCGACGAAGGCCTCGTGCTTCACCAGGATGCCGCGGTCGGCGCCCATGGCGAGCCCGCTGCGGATCTCGGCCGAGGCCGCGGCGGGGCCGACGCTCACCACCACCACTTCGGAGGGGATGTTCGCATCGCGCAAGCGCAAGGCTTCCTCGACCGCGATCTCGTCGAACGGGTTCGCCCTGTAATTCACGCCGTCGGTGACGATCCAGCTGTTGTCCGGCTTGACCTTGATCTTGGACTCGTAGTCCTCGACCCGCTTGATGGTGACCAGGATCTTCACTGTCTACCTCCGGTGTCATGCGGCTTGAGGCCGCGCACGAGCCACTCCGCCACCTCGTGGCCGGTCTTCTTCAAGGACGCTCGGCGCCCCGAAAGGAGCCATCCCAGCGCCAGCTCGTCGAGGGCGCCGAAGATGACCCGTTTGGCCGTGCCCGGCGAGACCGTCGCCGCGAGCTCGCCCTTCTCCTGCCCTTCGCGGACCACCTGCGCGATGAGATCGAGGTATGCCGCCCCGAGCTTCTGCCGGTCGGCCGACTTGAGGAACTGGGCGCTCTGCCGCAGCTCGACCACCAGCACCGAGGCGAGGTCGGGGTTCTTCTCCACCAGCGAGAAGTGGAGCTGGATGAACCGCTTGAGCCGCGAAGGCGCGTCGCGCTCCTCCGCCAGCGCCGCCTTCGCCTCGGCGAGGAGCTGGGTCATCTTCTCGTCGAAGAGGCGCAGGAGCAGGTCGTCCTTGCTCTTGAAGTACAGGTAGATGGTCCCGTCGGCGACGCCCGCCGCGCGCGCGATCTCCGCGACGGTCGAGCTGAAATAACCCCGCTCGGCGAACACCTTCACCGCGGCGTCGAGGATCCGCGCGCGCTTGTCGTTCCGCTGCTCTCGCGCCTGCACGGTGGCCGTCCCGCGTTCCCTCGGGTCCCTCGCTGCAGCCGGAACGCCCCGGCTGAATGAGGGCTCATTCAGATAGGGCTTGGGGCGCGCCGCGTCAAGCCGTGTCACAGAGGTGACGAACCCGAACCGGCGTGGTAAGTGCACGCGCGCTCCGATGGCATCCAATCCGCGCAGACGGCTCGCCGAGGTGCAGAAGCGCAAGGGCGCCCCGGGCGCGGATCCCGCCGACTACGCGCGCGGCGTCTTGCGCGCCGAGGCGGCGGCGATCGAGCAGCTTTGCGCGCGCATCGACGGGGACTTCTCCGAGGCGGTCGAACGGATCCTCGCGTGCTCCGGCCGCGTGGTGGTCACCGGGATGGGAAAGCCGGGGTTCATCGCGCAGAAGATCAGCGCCACCTTCGCCTCCACCGGGACGCCGTCCCTGTTCCTGCATCCCGCGGAGGCGCTGCACGGGGACCTGGGGCGGCTGGTCCCCGGCGACCTGGTGCTCGCGCTGTCCAACAGCGGGGAAACAGAGGAGATCTTGCGCTTGTTGCCGGCGCTCAAGCGGATGGGCGCGCCGATCATCGCGGTCACTGGCGGCCAGAAGAGCGCGCTCGCCGCGGCTGCCGACGTGGTGCTGGAGATCGGTCCGGTCCCTGAAGCGTGCCCGCTCGGGCTGGCGCCGACGACCAGCACCGTCGCGCTGCTCGCGCTGGGCGACGCGCTGGCGATGACCGTGCTGCACCGGCGCGGCTTCTCGCCCGAGCAGTTCGCCGAGCTGCATCCGGCCGGCGCGCTCGGCAGGCGGCTGCTGCGCGTCCGCGAGGTGATGCGCACCGGCGCGGCGAATCCGACGGTGGGCAAGGACACCAGCCTGCGCGAAACCGCGGCGGTGATGAGCACCGTGGGCCGTCCCGGCGCCGCCAGCGTGGTGGACGAATCGGGCAAGCTCGTCGGCATCTTCACCGACGGCGATCTGCGCCGCCTGGTGCAGCAGGACGACGTGGACTTCACCCGTTCCGTGTCGGCCGTGATGGGACGCAACCCGCGCACGATCGGGCCGGACGACCTGGCGGTCATCGCGGCGGAGATCCTCCGCGAAGGGCAGATCGATCAGCTTCCCGTGGTGGACCCGGACGGACGGCCCGTCGGCCTGCTCGACGTCCAGGATCTCCTCTCCGCCCGCCTCCTCGGCTAACGATTTGGCTTCTCGGCTTGATGACCGGCGGCGGCCGGGTTGGAGGCCTTCGCATGGCGGCCGGTGAGCACGTCAGGTTCGTGCGAGGTGGGGCGGGGAAGGTCAGGGTTGCGGACGGTGGCGAGGGTGGGGTGCCCGTCGTGCTCGTGCACGGGCTGGGATCGGAATTGGAGACGTGGCGGCCCGTCCTCGAGCGGCTACGGACGTCGCGGCGGGCCATCGCCTATGACCAGCGAGGCCACGGCCAGAGCGATCGGGGCGGCGAGTACAGCATCGCCGCGCTCGCCGGCGATCTCGCCCGTGTCGTGGACGAGCTGGATCTGCCGCGCTTCTGGCTCGTCGGGCACAGCTTCTCCGGAACCGTGGTGAGCGCCTTCGCGGCCAAGCATCCCGACAACGTGGCCGGCGTCGTCTACGTGGACGCCGTCGGCGACGTGAGCCGTTCCGCGCCCGAGATGAAAGCGTACTTCCGTCAGCACGATGCCGGGATGACGCCGGAGCGCCTGCAGGCTGCTTACGCCGAGATGCTCGGCCCCAAGGCGAAGCCGGAGACGCGCAGCGCCATCCTCGCCTCGGCCGCCCGGATGGACCTGAACGCCTTCGCCGCCCTGCGCGGCGACATGGCCGACTTCGACGGACTCTCCGCTGCGCGCAGGTACGGCGGGCCGCGCTTCGCCATCGAAGCCGACGGCGACGAGAACCCGTTCCGCGCCTCGCGCCTGCCCGGGACGAAGCGGATCGGCATCGCGGGCGTCTCACACTGGCTGATGCTCGACGATCCGATTGCCACGAGCCGCGCGCTGGAAGAGGTGCTGCGTTGAATCGAGCCGACACGTTCAAGACGGTGTGGACCAGTCCCATCGGCATCCGCGCCATGCTCTGGGCCAAGCTGCCGCTGGCGGCGTTCGCCGGCTTGCGGGTGCGCAAGCTCGACGACACCGGCGCCCAGGTCTCGCTGCCGGCGGGATGGAAGACGCAGAACCCCTTCCGCTCGACCTACTTCGCTGCCCAGGCGATGGCCGCGGAGATGTCCACCGGCGCGCCCGCGCTCTACTTCATCGAGCAGTCGGGAGCGCGCGTGTCGTCCCTGGTCACCGGCCTGTCGGCGAAGTTCACCAAGAAGGCGACGCAGGAATCGACCTTCACCTTCGCGGACGGGGCCGCGATGAAGACCGCCATCGAGCGCGCGGTCCGCTCCGGCGAGCCCGTCGTGTTCAAGGCGCGATCCGTCGGCACCCAGAAGGACGGCGCCGTGGTCGCCGAGTTCGAGATCGATTGGTCCTTCAAGCGCAAGGCGGAGGCCTGAGCCGGCATCAGCGCAGCTTGGCCAGCTCTTGCGCGATGGCGTGCGACCGAGCGAACTTCGGATCGGCGGACTGCGCCGCGCGGAGCTTGTCCGCGGCGGCTGCCTTGTCACCTCGCGCCGCCAGCAGCTTTCCCATCTCGTAGAGCGCCCGGGGCTGCTTCGGATCGAGCTGGAGCGCGCGCGCGAGCGTGCGCTCGGCAATCGGATCGCGGCCCAAGCCTCGCATCGCCGCGCCCATCGCCGCCGCCGTCCGGGCATCGTTGGGCCGCATCGGCATGACGCGGACGATCGCGTCGCGCGCCTCCTGGTACTTGCCCTGATCGAGCAGCGATTCGGCTTGCGCGGTGAGCTGGTCGAGGCCCTTCTCCAGCTCGGGAGTGCGCTCCGTGTTCTGCGCGGCTTCGGCGACCGCCTGGAGCTCCTGCGGGCTCACTTCCGCCCGCTGCCCGGGCGTCGTCCCCCTGTCGGCCATGGGAGCATCGGGCGCGTTCCGCTCGACCGGCGGGTGGCCCGACGGGAGCCTCGCCGAGACGTCGGGGTGCCCTGGAGTCATGGATCCATCCGTTGCGGCGGCCGGCGCTTTGGGGGCGAAGATCTCCTCGGCCCGCGGCAGGCTCTCCTTCACCAGCGTCGCTCGCGGACTGTCCGGTGCGACCGCGAGCAGCCTGCGCCAGTACTTCTTCCCCTCCGTGAGCTTCGCCTTCTCGCCCCGGCTCTGCTCGAGGAGGATGGCGCCGACGAAGAAGAGCGACTCGGGATGGTCGGGCGACTCGGCCAGCACGCGGCGGTGCTCGGCCATGGCGCCCTCCGGGTTTCCCACCAGGTACAGCGCGTTCCCGCGCCGCGAGCGAGCCTCGATCGCGATCTGCAGCGCCGACTCGAGGCAGCGCAGCTCGCGCGGACCGTCCAGCTTGCGGGCCGCCTGCGCGATCTGGTCGAGGCCGTATCCTTTGGCGCCGCGGCGGCACTCCAGCGGAAGGTCCTTGGCCGGCTTGACCTTCTCGTCGCGCAGCTCTTGGGCGCGCGCCTCGGCCGGCGCGGACATCGCCAGCGCCTGCCGGAAGGAGTCCACGGCGTCGAGGTATCGCCCGTTCTCGTAGTACAGGTTGCCGAGCGCGGAGAGGACTTCGAAGGTCTTCGGCTTGTCCTTGAGCTGGCCTTGCATCTGGTCGACGGCGGCGAGCAACGCCTTGGGATCGTTCGCGTCGAGGCGCGCCAGAGCTCCGGCGTCCGGCGACGCTTTCGGGGCCGGCTCCTTGCGCGAGCAGGCCAGGGCGAGCGCGCAGGCAAAGGCCGCGGCGGAGCGAAGCATCGCTCCTGTGTAGCCCGTCGAGCGGCGTGCTTTCCAGCGATTCGTCAGCAGACCTTGGGAAACGGATCGGGCGGCGGAGGAGGAGGACCGCTTCCCGGGCCGCCCTCCGCCTCGGGCTCCGGAAGCGACCTGCGCAGGGGACCCATGAGGCGGACGCCGGCGCGGTCCGCCTCGGGGAGCGCCGCGAGCAGCTCGGCCGCGGTGCGCGCCATCTGCGGGTGGTACGCCTCGGCGGCGATCTCGACCAGCGGCACCAGCGCGAAGGCGCGCTCGTGGAGGCGGGGATGGGGAACGCGCAGCGCGCCGTCGGCCACGATGCGGTCGCCGTAGAGCAGCAGGTCGAGGTCGATCTCGCGCGAGCCCCAGTGCTCGCGGCGGACGCGCCCCAGGAGCTCCTCGATCTCGAGCAGCCGCCGCAGCGTGGTGCGCGGCGAGAGCAGCGTGCCGATCCTCACCACCGCATTCAGGTAGCGCGGCTGCGGCGGTCCCACCGGCTCCGTTTCGTAGACGCGCGACGTGCCTCGCAGGAGGAACCCGGGCTCGCGGGCAAGCTGCTCCACGGCGGCGCGCAGCGACTCCATCCGGTCGCCGAGGTTGGCGCCGAGCCCGATGAACGCGTCGATCACGGCGGCTTCCCCTGCCCGTCCGTCACGCTGCCTCCGTCAGGAAGCGCTGCAAGAGCAGATAGCCGCGCTCCAGCGCTTCTTCCGAGCAACTCTCGCCCTTCTGGTGAGCCTGGGCCTGCTCGCCGGGCCCGAAGTTCGCCGCCGGGATCCCGAACAGCCCCAGCCGCGCCACGTCGGTCCAGGCCTGCTTGGGCTCGACGGGCACGCCGCTGAGCGCCCGCAACTTGCGGACGAGCGGGTTGTCCAGCACCACCGGCCCCGGCGGCGCGCGATCGGTCACGCCGCACTCGGCGCCGAACCGCTTCGCCAGCGCGCGCACCTCGGCCTCGGCGTCGTCGACGCTGCGGCCCGGCGCGAAGCGGAAATTCAGGTTCAGCTCGCAGCGCGCGGGCACGACGTTGCGGCCGGTGAACCCGTCGATGCGCGTCACGGACATCACCTCGCGGTAGGTCAGTTCGCCGAAGGACACTTCACGCGGCGGCAATCCGTTCAAGTGCTGTAACAACGCCCCTGCCTGGTGCACGGCGTTCTTCCCCTGCCACGGACGCGCGCTGTGCGCCGACTGGCCACGGAAGGTGAGCGTGGCGTGAAGCGACCCACAGCACCCCACCTGTAAAGAGAGATCGGTCGGTTCCAGACAAAGGGCCAGCGACGCGTGGCGCAGGTCCGGGCGGGCCGTGAGGAGCGGGCCGAGTCCGCTTTGCTCGTAGGGGCCCTCCTCGCGGTCGTAGAAGACGCAGACGAGCTCGATGGGCAGGCGCGCGCGATCGAGCCGCTCCCAGAGCGCGATCATGAGCGCCACGGCGCCCTTCATGTCGGAGGCGCCGCGCCCGTGCACGCGCCCGTCCGCGCGATACGCCGGGAAGTCGCCTTCCTGGATGGGCACGGTGTCCAGATGGCCGAAAAGCGCGACGGCCGGCTTCACGCCGGTCGCGCGCCCGAGCACGACCGAGTTGCCGATGCGCTCCGCCCCGGGGCGGTACGCGAGCTGCTCGGCGAGCGCGGCTTCCTCGCCGACGGGACTACGCACGTCGCACAGGGCGCGCGTCAGCTCGGCGAGCAGCTCGCGCATCTCGCTCAAACGGGGACCCCGAAGTCGCGCAGCGCCTGGTTGAGAGAGGTCTTCTTGTCCGTGCTCTCGCCGCGCTGCCCGATGATCAGCGCGCAGGGGGTGAGGTATTCCCCGGCCGGGAATGCGCGCGGGCGCATCCCCGGAATGACGATGCTGCGTGCCGGGACGCGGCCCTTGGTGACGCGCTCGTGCGGCCCGGTCACGTCGTAGATCGGCGTCGAGGCCGTGAGCACCACTCCGGCGCCGAGGACGGCCTCCTCCTCGACGAGGCACCCCTCGACGACGATGCAGCGGCTCCCGACGAACGCGCCGTCCTCGACGATGACCGGCCGGGCGCCGGGCGGCTCGAGCACTCCGCCCAGCCCCACTCCGCCGGAGAGGTGCACGTTGCGGCCGACCTGCGCGCACGATCCGACGGTGGCCCAGGTGTCGACCATGGTGCCGGCGCCGACGCGAGCGCCGATGTTGACGTATCCGGGCATGACGATCGCGCCCTTCTCCACGTGCGCGCCGTAGCGGACGACGCCCGGAGGGACGACCCGGATGCCGGCCGCGGCGAGCCCGTGCTTGGGCGGGACCTTGTCGTGGAACTCCAGGTCGCCGGCCTGGTAGGTCTCCAGCGGCGCCAGGCCGAAGTAGAGCGAGATGCTCTGCTGGATCCAGCCGTGCACCATCCACCGCTCGGGCCCGGAAGTCCGTTCCGCGACGCGCAGCTCGCCCTGATCGAGCCGGTACACCACTTCGTGGACCGCCCGCGCCTGCCCCTTCTGCAACAAGCCCCGGTCCTGCAGGATCGCCTCGACCTGCGCACGCAGCTCCGGAACGCTCGCCTCCGGCAGCCGCATCTCCGGCCTGGTCGGATCCTGCATGACCGCAAGGATTGCACGTTCCCGCCAGACGCGCAGCAGCGAATGGAAGATGGACACAATGATCACCGCGAAGAGCGCGAAGCTCGCGAAGGCCGTCTCTCAAAAAAAGTCTTCGCGCGCTTCGCGCGCTTCGCGGTGTTCCCTTCGGTCAAGCAGGCCAGGCGGAGATGGCCTTCTTGCAATCCTCGAGGGTGGGGACCATGGCGAGGCGGATGAAGCCTTTGCCCGACGGGCCGAAGTTGGGGCCGGGGACCACCAGGATGCCGCGGGAGGCGAGGCGGGCGGCGTAGGACTCGCTCGTCTCGCCCGGCGGAACGTGCACCCAGAGATAGAACGCGCCCTCGCCCCCGACCTGCAGCCCGAGCTTCCGCAGGTGCGAAAGCATCGCCGTGCGCTTGTCCGCGAACACGCGGCGGCGCTGCTCCACGTGCGCGTCGTCGCTCCACGCCGCGGCCGCGGCCTGCTGCACCATGGTCTGCGGCGCGACGCCGAAGTTCGCGCGCGCCTCGCGGAGCTGCCCGATGAGGTCGGGCTCGCCGGCGACGAAGCCGCTGCGGTATCCGGTCATGCCGCTGCGCTTGGACAGGGAGTGCACGACGAGCACGTTCTCCCGGGAGACTTGCAGCGCGCTGTGCGGCGGCTCGTGCATGTACAGGTCGACGTACGGCTCGTCGCAGACGAGCAGGAATCCGTGCTCCCGGGCCAGCGCGGCGAGCTTCTCGTGGTGCTCGCGCGGCGCCCCCGCCCCGGTCGGATTGTGCGGGTAGTTATCGTAGACGATCGAAGTGCGCCGCCAGTCGGCCGCGGGCACCGCGTCGAGATCGGGCAAGAACCCGCGCTCGGCGCGCAGCGGGAACGTGCGCGGCGTCCCGCCCGCGAAGAGGATGGCGCGCTCGTACACGGGATACGCCGGGTCGGGGTAGAAGCAGAGCGGCCGGGCGGGATCGAGCGCCGCGAGCGGCAAGTGGAACAGCGCCTCCTTCGCTCCCTGGCAAGGAAGGATCTCGCGGTCCGGGTCGAGCGACAGGGCGAACCGCCGCCGCAGGTATCCCGCGATCGCCTTGCGCAGCACCGGGATCCCGGCCACCGACGGATACTGCGACACCTCCGGCACCGCGGCCTTGAACGCGTCACGAATGAAAGGCGGCGTGGGCTCGCGCGGATCTCCGATGCCGAAGTCGTAGACCGGTCCGCCGCGACGCAGCGCCGCGTCGCGCTGTTCGTTCGCCTGTTCCTGCAGGTACCCGGCGAGCTTTCCCAGCAGAGGGTTCAGCGAAGGCTTCATCCGGCCTTCACCACCGGGTTGCGCAAGACGCCGACTCCCTCGACCTCGATCTCGACGGTGTCGCCCGCCTGGACGGGACCGACCCCATCGGGCGTGCCGGTCGTCACCACGTCGCCCGGCTCCAGCGTCATCCCGGCGGAGATGAACGCGAGCAGCCGCGGAACCGGGAAGATCTGATCGCGGGTGCGGCCGTCCTGCTTCACCTTGCCGTTCACGCGGCAGACCACGCGCAGGTCGCTCCAGTCGAGACCGACGGTCACCCAGGGGCCGATCGGGCAGAAGGTGTCGAACCCCTTCGCGCGGGTCCACTGGCCTTCCGCACGCTGGATGTCGCGAGCGGTCACGTCGTTCAGGCAGGTGACGCCCGCGACGGCGGCGGCGCACTCCTTCTCGCTGGAGCGGCGCAGCCGCTCTCCGATCACCACCGCCAGCTCGGCCTCGTGGTGCACCTCCCGCGACGCGGGAGGCAGCTCGATGGGCTGCCCGTGGCCGATGAGCGAGGAGGAGACCTTGACGAGGAGCAGCGGCTCCTTGGGGACGTCGCTGTTCAGCTCCTTGGCGTGGGCGGCGTAGTTCTTCCCCACTCCGACCACCTTGCGGGCCATTCCCCAGGGGAGGAGCTGCACCGCGGACAGGTTGCGCGGCTTGCCGCTCACGCGCCGGCCGCCGCGCAGCATCGAGTCGAGGCCGCTCACCTCCGCGATCTCGTCGCCCTCGACGATGCCTTCCAGGATCTCGCCGTCTTCCCCGAGGTACCGCGCGATGCGCACAGGCTTGGTCACTTCGTCGCTCCCGCGAATCCGAGCACGTCCTGCATGTCGTACAACCCCGGCGGCTTTCCCGCGACCCACCGCGCGGCGCGCAGTGCGCCGCGGGCGAAGTTGTCGCGGCTCGTCGCTCGATGCGTCAGCTCCAGCCGCTCGCCGTCGGCGAGAAAGAACACGGTGTGGTCGCCCACCACGTCGCCTCCGCGCAGCGCTTGCACCCCGATGGTCCCCGGCCGCCGCGCACCCGTATCGCCGTGGCGCTCGTACACGAACGCGGTTCGCCGGTCGAGCTTCAGCGCGTCGGCGGCCACTTCGGCAAGGCGCAGCGCCGTCCCGGACGGAGCGTCCTTCTTCGCGCGGTGGTGCATCTCGACGACCTCCACCTCGTACGAGGGTCCCAGCGCGCGCGCCGCCTCCGCCACGAGCCGGAAAAGCGCATTCACCCCCACGCTCATGTTGGGCGCCAGCACGATGGGCACTTCGCGCGCCCGCGCGGCGATGACCTCGCGACCGTCCGGCGGAATGCCGGTGGTGCCCAGGACCAGCGCCACCTTGCGCGCGGCGCATACCTGGGCGTGTTGCTGCGCGGCGGCCGGCGCGGTGAAGTCGATGGCCACGTCGGCGCCGCTCGAAACCGCGGCATCCAGCGAAGCGGACACGGTGACGCCGAGCGGCGGCCCACCCGCCGCGGTTCCCGCGTCGAGGCCCACTTGCGGCGCGCCGGGACGCTCCGTGGCGCCGACCACGCGCATGCCGTCCTCCGCGCGCACGGCTTGCAGGATGCGGCCGCCCATGCGGCCCGCCACCCCGCAGACCACCACGCGCACCGGCTTCATGTCAGCCCGTAGGCCGCGAGCGCCGCGTCGACCTGCGCGGCGCCCTTCTCGGACACGGGCACGAGCGGCAGGCGCAGCTCGGGCGCGATCTTTCCCATGCGGAAGAGCGCGTGCTTCACCGGGAGCGGGTTCGTCTCGCAGAACAGAGCGCGCACGAGCGGAGCGAAGCGCACCTGCGCCTTGCGCGCCGCCTCGAGACGGCCGGCGAAGAAGTCGTCGCATAGCGCCGCCAGATCGCGCGGCGCCACGTTTCCCACCACGGAGACGACGCCAGCGCCTCCCATCGCCAGCGTAGGCAGGGTGAACATGTCGTCGCCCGCCAGGATGGCGAACGGCCTTCCTTCGCAGCGCTCCTGGATCTCGGCGACGCGGACGACGTTGCCGCTCGCCTCCTTCACGCCGACGACGCCGGCGACGCGGGAGAGCCGGCCGAGCGTCTCGGGGAGGATGTCCACGCTGGTGCGGCTGGGGACGTTGTAGACCAGGACCGGCAGCCCGCCGCGGGAGGCGACCGTCTCGAAGTGGCGGACCAAGCCTTCCTGGGTGGGTTTGTTGTAGTAGGGGGTCACCACCAGGGCCGCGTCCGCGCCCGCCTCCTTGGCGCGCAGCACGTTGTCGACGGTGGTCGCGGTGGAGTTGGTCCCGCAGCCAGCCACGACCGGCACCCGCCCGCGCGCTTCCTCGACGCAGATGCGGACCACACGGACCGCCTCGTCGGGCGCCAACGTCGCCCCCTCTCCGGTGGTGCCGCAGGGGACGAGCCCGTCGGTGCCGTTCTCGAGCTGCCAGCGCAGGAGCGAGCGCAGGGCCGGCTCGTCGACCTTTCCATCGCGGAACGGGGTGATCAGGGCCACCAAAGAGCCGCGCAAGCTGAGCACGGTATCCTCCAGCGCGGCACGCCCGCGCGGCCGTACGGACTCTACTGTCGCAAGGATGGCGCCGCAACGCGGCCCTCGAGGTCAGACCGTCTCTCCGCGCACGAGATCCTCCATGGTCTCGCGCCGGCGCACGACACGGAAGCGGGCGCCGGAGACCAGCACCTCGGCGGGGCGCGGACGCCCGTTGTACTGGCTCGCCATGGACATTCCGTAGGCGCCCGCGGTGCGCAGCACGATCAGATCGCCGCTCTCGAGGGATGGCATGCGGCGGCGCGGCGCCAGCACGTCGGCGCTCTCGCACACGGGTCCCACGAGATCGACGACCTCGTTGCCGGAGCGGGGCCGCCCGACAGGCTCTACCGCGTGATAGGCGCCGTAGAGCGCCGGCCGCAGGAGGTCGTTCATGCCAGCGTCTGCGACCGCGAAGCGGCGACCGCCAGCGCCTCTCTTCTTCAGGAGGATGCGCGTGAGCAGCACCCCGGCGTTCGCCACCAGGAGCCTGCCCGGCTCGACCAGGATGCGGGCGTCGACTCCGCGCAGCGCAGAAGCAAGCGCGCGCCCGTATTCCTCGGGCGATGCCGGATCAGGCCCGTCGCCGTAAGGCACGCCCAGCCCGCCTCCCAGATCGAGGTGGCGGAGCGCGTGCCCGTCCGCGCGCAGCTCGTCGAACAGCGCGCGCATCTTCCGCGCGGCCTCGACGAACGGGCGCACCTCCCCGATCTGGGAACCGATGTGGCAGGCGAGGCCGATCACCTCCAATCCGCGCAGCTCGCCCGCCCTTCGGAAGGCCGCCCGTGCGCGCGCTGCCGGGACGCCGAACTTCGAGGTGGCCAGCGCGGTCGCGATGTACGGGTGCGTGCGGGCGTCGACCTCGGGATTCACCCGAACGGCGATCGGGGCGCGGCGGCGAAGCGAGCGCGCCACTTCGTCGAGCTGCTGCAGCTCCTCCTCGCTCTCGCAGTTGAACTGGAGGATTCCGGCCCGCAGCGCGGCGCGCAGCTCGTCCTCGCGCTTGCCTACTCCCGAGAAGATGATGCGGCGCGGGTCGGCGCCGGCACCGAGCGCGCGGTGCAGCTCGCCTCCGGAGACGATGTCGAAGCCGAAGCCCTCCCGAGCGAGGAGGCGCAGGATGGCCAGATTGCCGGCAGCCTTCACCGCGTAGCAGGGGAGCACGTCCAGACCGCGCAGCGCGGCGCGGAAGACGCGCGCGTGCCGGCGGAGCGTGGCGGTGGAGTAGACGTAAGCCGGGGTGCCGACCTGCTGGGCGATGCGGGAAAGCGGGACGCGTTCGCAGAACAGCTCGCCGCGGCGGCGGACGAAGTGGTTCACGGACGGGGTGGGGTCGGGGCTGGGGTCGGGGTCGCGGATGGGGTCGGGGTCGCGGTCGGGGGAGAGGTCGAGGGGTCCGTCGCCGGACCGCCGTCCGCGGCCCCCCTCGACGGCGGCTGAGGAGACCCCTTCGCGCCGCAGTACGCGCTCGCGAGCAAGGCAGCGAGGACCGCCCCGCGCAGCATCAGAAGGGGATGGCGAGGATGAACTTCATCGCGTGCGCGATGGAGGTATCGCCCGTCAATCCGGACGGCGGGGTCAGGTTGCGCAGCCCGTTGAACGGCAGCAGCAGGCCGTAGGCGAAACCGCTGTGGAACCGGTCGGAGGTGTCGTACGTGATGCCCACGTTCATCTCGAGTCCGAGCCCCTTCGACTGCCCGGGCGTGTTCTCCAGGTAGAAGGCCTGCGCGTACATCATCGAAGCGAGGATCTCGAACCCGGTGTCGTCGCCGCCGCCCGTCTTCCGGCCGGTGGGCCGGTAGCGCAGCGACGGCTTCAGGTACCAGGCCGACGTCACCGCGGTGACGATGTTGCGGAAGAGGATCATGTCCACGTTGAAGGCGCGGTTGAAGACGAAGTTGTTGACGCGCCCGTGGGTGTTGTCCGCGTTGGAGAAATCGATGTGGTTCCCGTCGATGTCGCCGCGGCCCGCCACCCGGTATGGCGGCACGCCGGGCGGCGTCTGCTGCACCGGCCCCGACCCCTCGCGCCAGGGTCGCGCGCCGAAGCCGTAGGCGCCCTTGTCGCCCGACGCGGCGCCCGCCTCGACGCCGACCAGGAGCGCGTCGGCGGGGAGCAGCGCCACGTCGGTCTGCAGCGCTCCGCCGAGTTGCAGGAAGCTGATGGGCTGGGTGAGCTGCGGGTTGGTCGCGATGTCCACGTCGCGCGAGGTGCGGTTGCCTACGTTGCCGATGCTGGAGGCGACCTCCAGGTCGAGGCGCCACTTGCGCCGCTTGAGCGAGAGGAAGACGTCGGGCTGGTAGAACTTCGCGTCGCGCTTCACCACCGTGCCGCGCAGCGAGGTGAACTGCCCTAGCGTGGTGACGTTGTCCAGGTTCGTCGTCACCACCGTGTCCCAGCCCTGGGTCCGGTAGTCGAGGAGCAGGCCGTAGTTGAACACCCATCGGCCCGCGTCGAGCTTGCGCTTCACCACCTCCGGGGAATCGAGACGCGTGATGGAAAGGCCGAGCCGGTATCCGTCGTCGAGCGTGTCGAGATCGACGCTGCGGCCAAGCTCGCCGAACTCCCCGCTGGTCCCCGGTCCCTTCGAGAGCAGGTCGAACATGAAGGTGAAGGTGTGGCCCTTGATCTCGCGCGGGGCGAACGCGATCCGGTCGTAGGTATCGCCGTAGTCGCAGTCGAGGCAGTTGCCGTCGTTGTGCAGGATCCCCAACCCCCAGTGGTACCCCATGCGGCCGAAGAGCAGCTCGCCGAGCTGGGTGTTGACGCGTCCCCAGACGCGCTTCAGCTTGACCACGTCGGCGACGCGCGTCGTCTCCAGCACGTGCAGCGGCGTGAACGGATCGAGGAACGGATCGGACTTCGGATTCGAGCCGAGCAGGACGTTGTCGAGCAGATCCATCTGCACGTAGACGGAGAGGTCCTCGCTCACCTCGAAGGTCGGCTCGAAGCGGAAGCGCATGTTCGCGTCGGACTGCGAGTGGTTGCCGCCGGTGCCGATGTACGGCCCGGGGAAGAGCGTGTGTCCCGTCAGGTCGGGACCCCGGCCCAGATCCAGGTTGTT
>JBJMQJ010000488.1:0-6561 GCA_045802765.1 Myxococcales bacterium | reverse complement strand
CCAAGCCTCGCGCCAGCGAGCCGGTTTCGCCGCTTGGGGTCGATGTCGTCGGGGCTGACGCGAACCACTTTCACTTCGACGGCTTCATCGACGGCGCCGTGCCGCACGATCGGATACATGACCATGTCGTAGGTTTCGAACTCCTCGTATGCCTCGCGCAGCGGCCGGATCTCCCCGTCATCGACGCGTAGCGCCGCGGAAGCGCCGTCGGAGATGTCCTTCACCGACGGGCCCAGGATGTTCTCCAGGTATTTCTTCAGCTCTCCGACGGCCGGCGTACTCGCTACCAGGCGACCGATCTCCGCCGCGCGGTCGGCCCCGCGAAGGTTGTCGAAGGAGGCAAGCACGGTGTCCGTCAGCACGCTCCCCCGCAGCGCACGCACCTGGACGTCGAACTGTTCGCGCATCTTCTTGCGAAGCGCGTAGAGCGCGTCATATGCCTCCTTCAGCGTCCTGCAGGCTTCCGCCACGCGGTCCCTTCGCCCGGGCCCGGCGCGGCGCAGGACGAAACTGATCTTGCGCATCCGGTAGTCGATGTCGGCGTCGAGGAGCAGCTTCTGCTCGTCGGCAAACGACGGGTAGACCTTCCGCACCCAAGCGGTCACCAGGTCGCGGATCACTTGCGCGAGCTCGGGCCGCCCGATGCTGCCTGCAGAGCAGACCGTATCCGCGATCGCCTCGATCACCGAGTCCACCTTGAACTTGTGGTAGGCGGGATACCCGATCCCGTACTTCTCGACGAGCTTGCCGGGTCCCTGCGTCGCCATCCATTCGTCCGCGGACAGGGGTTTCTTCGCCTCCGCGCCGTGGCTCGCCAGCGTGTGCTCGACGATTCCCTCCAACTCCACGAGCTGTGAGATCCGGCGGTTGCGTTCGACGACGCGCTCGAGGTCCTCACGGATCGTCTCGTAACCGGAGATGGTCAGGGCAGTGACGGCGTTTTCGATTGCATCGGGTTTCTCCGCCTGCCGCCTCGCCTCCTGCGCGCTGGCGAGCGTCTCGGGATCGGGCTCGACGTAGATCAGCGTGCGCTCGACCGGGAGATGAGACTGTCTGCGCGCCAGCTCGTCGATCGCATAGGAGAACGGTTTGTTGTCGAGGTACCCGCCGTCGCCGAAGGGCCGCTGGCGGTAGTCGTCGCCGACGAACATCAGCCGCTTGGTCCACTCGGTCGCCCCGGCGCGCGCTGCGGAAATTCCCACCGCGTCGTCCCAGGTGAACGGCTCGAAGGCAACCGGGAAAGAGGAGGTGCACCGCGCGGCGAAAGCGAGCAGCGGGTTGTCCGCCTCGCTCAGCTCGTTCGCTCCCGGAGGGTCGGAGGTGAAATGAAACCGCTGCCGATGCCGCCGCTCGCGGGCAACCGTGTTCTCGACGGGAAGGCGGATCGTCTCGCCGCGGATGTCGGTCAAGGTCACGAACAGATCGACTCGCGATGCGTCGAATCGCGCGGTGTGCTTCGCTCCGGCGTCCCGGTCCATGCCATCGAAGGCGTCGACGAGCTTTGCGTACATGCGCCGTCCGTTGAGCAGCGCGACGGGCGGATCGTCCGGCGAAAGGCCGGTCCCGGCCACGGATTCCGTGTCGTTGAGCAGCTTCGCGAGGTCGCCCTCCTCGACCCACAGGCGGAGGATGCGATCCATCGAGAGGTCGTTGGCGAGCGCCTTGGCAAGGAAGATGCCGTTGATCCCTCCCGCCGAGGTACCGGAGATGACGTCGATGGTGATGCGCTTCTTGAGGACCCCTTCCTCAGAGGCGATCCGGCGGTAGATTTTCTCGACGGGCGTCAGCTGGCCGTCGGCAAGCCCCGCGGCGTTCGGATCGCGTGGCGAAGGCGCCGTCGCGCGGACGACGTTGAGGAGCTCCTTCGCGACGCCGCCGATGTAGATGGCGAGCGAGACGCCGCCGTACATCACGACGGCGAGCCGCTTCTCCGAATCATACTCGGTGCGCATGGTGTCCTCGACGCTGCGAGGGAGCGGCGATCACCTCAGCCGAGCCACTTCGCGACCGCGGCCTTGACCCCGGGCTGTCATGGAGGTCATTCCCGCCCCATCGAGCGCCGGCCGGACGAGCGCATCGTAGAGCGCGTCGAATCGCGGCCCGCGCGGCAGGGAAACGAAGCACCGGGGACGATCGGGATCGGTTCCCATGGCGCGCCTTTCGATCAGCCCGCGTCGTCGCGGCGGACGGACTTCTCCAGCGATACCGTCCGCCGCGGGAGGGTAGCACGACGGTTTGCGCGCCACCGACTACGGCAGGTCACGAACCGGGGCCGTCCTCGCCGTCGCCGTCCCCGGGCAGCGCCTGGGCGCCGCCGTCCTCGTCGTCGTCGTTCGCCGGCGCCGTGCGGGCGTTGCGCACGGCCGGCGTGGAGCGCAGCTCGGCGACCTGCGCCGGCGTCAGCTCCACTGGCGACGATTCCTGCGACGGAGCGATGGCGATCCCGACGGCGACCGCGATGGCCGCCGCCAGGGCCGTCAATCCGAGCACCACCATTCCCAAGCGCGTCATGTGTTCCTCCGGGTCCTGTTCCCGGAACGTTGCCTTTCACGTGGCGTGCCGGGCGCGGGTAGGGTCCCGGACGACTCGGGCGGCGCTCGGGAAGCGGATTCCGGGAGGCTCGGAAGCCGCAATCTACAGATCGTAGAGTTCCGTCGAGCGCCGAATCGGCGCGAAGAACATGCCGCCTGGCGGGCAGCGCCCTGCGCAGACTCAATTCAGCTGATCACGCCTTCTGGACGGCCGGCGCCCCGGAACCCGACCAGGCGCGCCGGTACACCCGATCCGTCGCCCAGGTCAGCACGAAGGTGCAAGCGATCAAGAGGGCCGTGAGCAGCGCATACTGCGTCCAGTCGCACCTCTTTCCCCAGAGCGCGTCGAAGGAGAACCCCGCGATCTGCTTGTAGAGCAGGGCCTGGTGGAAGAAGTACCCCGCGAGCGACGAAGTGCCGAAGACCTCGATGAATCGCACCGGCGCGGAAGCGCGCCAGCGCCGCTGCGACCGCTCCGCCCCCATGAGCACCAGGACGAACGCGCATACCTGTGTCCAGCGGCGCGCGTGATTCGCGGGGTTCGTCACCCAGAACTCGTGCGGCGGGTAGATCGCGGTGAGCTGCGGAGTGAGCAGCCAGAGAGCGATCCCGAGCGCCAGCAGCCCGCCGATCCAGCGCGCCAGCGCCCGCGCATCGCCCGCCGCGGCCGTCGCGCCCGCGGAGGCGCCAAGATAGACGTAGCCTGCCCAGGGCAGCAGCGGAAACACCGAGCCGGTGCTCCCGTTGGCGAGCGCGGCGAGGGGGCCGTGAACGCGCTCGGCGAACGGCGAGGCGCCGAACGCGATCGCCGCCAGACCGAGCGCGATCCAGCGCAACGTGAGCGGCCTGGGCGCGAGCGCCGCGAGGATGGGCAGCGCGAGCAGAAGCGAGAGCCCGATGCAGTGCAGGATGTCGACGCGGAAGATCCAGCGCGGCTCGCGGAGCAGCGGGAACCACATCCAGTTGACCAGGGTGGCGACGAGCAGCACCTCGCCCAGGCGGCGCAGCGTCTTGCGCATCCGCGGCCACCGCGCTCCGGCCGCCGCGCCCCGCACCTGCACCAGCGCGAGCGAGAATCCCGCGGAGAAGATGAAGGCCGGCGCGACGAGCCCGTCGATCCACTGCAGCCGCGTCCAGAGCGCCCCGGCGCGCAGCTCGGGCCGCAGGAGCGACAAGGCGTGCGTCTGGATCATGACCACCACGGCGATGCCGCGCAGCCAGTCGAACGAGACGATGCGGGGAGGCTGGGCCACCGCGCTCGAGCGTATCGCAGAGGAGTGAGCGGGGCGAAAAACCAGCGGCGAGGCGCGGACCCCGATGGGTCACTTGCCAACCGGTCGCGGCCCAGGCGTAGTGCCGGACCGATGTCGCTCCGCCTGATTCACGCAATCGCGATTGCGGCATCGATTGCTCTGCCCGCCGTGGCGGCGCCAACCTTCTGCGATCCGGACCCGGATGACGCAGGGTCCGTCGGAGAGCAGGAGGCGCAGGGAGTGAGGGGCCTGTTCACCGCGCATCGGGACAACTACTTCACGACGGGGTACACGCGCGATCAACGAGGCGAGAAGAACCAGGTGAGCTTCCAGGTGAGCGTGAAGTTCAACCTGACGCCGGCGTGGGCGCGCTGCTCGGTGTTCTTCGGATACACCCAGAGGTCGTTCTGGGATCTCTGGTCGAGCTCGTCTCCGTTCGAGGACAACAACTACAATCCGGAAATCTTCTTCGGCTACCGCGCGCACGATTTCGCATCGACCCATTGGAAGCCGAAACAGGGCTGGCAGCTCTTCCACGCGTACGCCGGCGTCGAGCACGAGTCGAACGGCTTGTCCGGGCCGTCCTCGCGCGGGTGGAACCACGCGTTCGCGTCGACCCGATTGGGAAATTACGGATTCGCCTGCCCGAGCTGCTACGTCGCGTTCACTGCGAAAGCGTGGCTTCCGTTCGGCTATGGACGCGACGCGGACGGCGGCGGAAACCCGGACATCCTCGATTACTACGGGCTGGGCGAGCTCGCGGTGGAAGTCGGATACGACACGCCACCCGAGGTCCCGACCTCGTCGAGAAACGCAAGCAGCTTGATCGTCGCCGGCGCCATGGCCAGGAAGGGCCTTGCCGCGGGCAAGGGCAACCTGAGGTCGTGGATCCGCGTGCGCTCGCCCTGGAGCTGGCTCGCCGTTTCGCTCTACGCGGCCGCCTTCGTCGGCTACGGCGAAAACCTCCTCTTCTACGACCAGCGACGCACCACGATCCGACTCGGACTGGCCCTCGACGACCGCTTGTTCGCGCAGGCAAATCCGTTCTTCGAATGAGGTGCTCTGCTCACCGGCGCCGGCGCGACGGCTGGACCCGAGGCGGCTCTCCCTCCTGTTTCGCGTAGTGCGGCGGCCAGGGCGCGTCTCCCTGCCCCGCGGCGCGCTGCCGCTCGGACAATTCCAGCAACGCGTCCAGCGAGCCAGCGCGATCGTCGATCTCCGCGGCCGGATCGCCTCGCTCCGCGAAGCGTTTCGGGACGGTGGCGATGGTGAAGTCCGCCGGATCCACGTCGGGCACCTCGCTCCAGTCGAGCGGCGTGGAAACGCGCGCGTCGGCGGTGGGCCGCGCCGAGTAGGCGGAGGCGACGGTGCGGTCCTTCGCGTTCTGGTTGTAGTCGAGGAAGACGCCGTGCCGCTCCTCCTTCCACCACTTGCTGGTCGCGATGGCGGGGGCGCGGCGCTCCACCTCGCGCGCCAGGGCCAGCGCGGCCGCGCGCACCTGGGGAAAGGTCCAGCGCCTCTCGATGCGCACGTTGACGTGCATCCCCCGCGATCCCGAAGTCTTGGGGAAGCCGCGCAACCCGTGCTCCTCGAGGACTTCGCGGGCGAGCATCGCCACCTGGCGCACGTCCGACCAAGGGACGTCCGGCACCGGATCGAGATCGACGCGCAGCTCGTCCGGGTGCTCGACGTCGTCGGCGCGCACGGGATGCGGATTCAGGTCGATGCAACCGAGGTTGACGACCCAGGCGAGCTGCGCGGCGTCGTTCACCACCACCTCGACGGCGGTGCGACCCGAAGGGAAGCGCAGCTCGACGGTGTCGACCCAGACCGGACGCTGCGCCGGGGCGCGCTTCTGGAAGAAGAACTCGCCTTCGGCTCCGTCGACGAAGCGCTTCATCGCCATCGGCCGGCCGCCGACGCCTCGCACCGCACCCTCGGCGACCGCGAGGTAGTAGTGGACCAGATCGCGCTTCGTGTACCCGGCGCGCGGAAAGAACACCTTGTCCGGGTTGGAGATGGCCACCTCTCGTCCGGCGACCTGGAGCAGTTCCTTGCGAGCGGGCACGCAGGCGCCATGCTAGATCACGGCGCCGGGTGGGGCGAGGACGCCATGCCGACCTTCCATTACGCGAACCCGGAAGTGATCCACTGGGGCGCCGGTTGCCTGCGCGAGAAGCTCGATTCCGAGCTGCGCCGCGTCGGCGGGCGCCGCGCTTTCGTCGTCACGACCAAGAGCGCGGTGCGGGAGCCGGCCCTCGCGCCGGCCGTCGAGGCACTCCTCGGCGACCGGTTCGCGGGTCGCTTCGCCGACATCGGGCAGCATGCACCCGCGCGATCGGTGATGGACGCGGTGCGCGCCGCGAGGGAGTCGCGCGCCGACGTCCTGCTCTCGGTCGGCGGCGGGTCGCCCATCGACGCCGCCAAGACGGTCGCGTTCTCGCTGGCCACCGGCCTCGACGTCACGCTCGCCGATGCTCCGGCGCGCGCGCGCGGCGCCAAGCTCGAGCGCGTGCTTCCACACCTCGCGGTGCCCACGACGCTTTCCGTCGCCGAGCTGGCCGGCAGCGCGGGGTTCACCGCCGAAGCCACCAAGGAGAAGGTGGGCGTGGCGGCCCCGGAGCTGCGGCCGACCGCCGTGTTCTACGATGCGGATCTGGCGGTGAAGACGCCGCTCGACCTCTGGCTGACCACGGGGATCCGCGCCGTCGACCACGCCGCCGAGACGCTGCTCGCCCCGGGCGAGCACCCGCTGCCCGACGCCGCCGCGCTCGATG
>JBJMQJ010000487.1:0-9766 GCA_045802765.1 Myxococcales bacterium | reverse complement strand
CTCGTCGCCCGGGAACGGCCCGGAGCAGGGCAGATCGGTCACCAGCATGTGCCCTGGCGCATGGGTAATCGCGAACGGCAGGCGCGCGGCGAGCAGCGCCGCCTGGGGAGTCACTCCGCAGGCCCAGAAGAGCGGCACCTCACCGTCGCGCACCGTCACGGCGTCGCCGTAATCCGGGCGCGACAGGTCGGCGATCCCGATCGCCTCTGGATCGCCTGCGTGGACCGGCGCGCCGTGCACCCGCGGGAGCCGTCCCGTGATTTCGATGACGCGCGGAACGTCGGCCGGGCGGAACGGGCGCATGCTGACGACCAGCGGCCCGCGAAACGGACCGGCGCGACGGGTCAGGCGCAGGGTGCGGTACATCGGCACGTTGCGCCGTTCGCTGAGGTGGCGCACTTCGAGCCCGGCAGCGAGCAGCGGCGCCTCGAAGGAGAACGAGCATCCGATGAGGAAGCTGACCAGATCGTCGCGCCAGAGCGGCGTCGCGTCGTCCACTTCCCCCGCCAGCGCTCCGTCCTCGAAGACGCGGTAACGCGGGAAGTCGGTGCGCAGATCGCCGCCCGCGGCACATTCGGGCTCGATGCGGCCGGCATCGACCACCTCGAGCAACGGACACGGGCGCGGATTGCGCTGGCAGAAGAGCAGGAAGTCGAAGGCGTGCTCGCGAGGGACCGCCACCAGATTCGCTTGCGCGTGGGCGGACGCGAGCCCCGCGGTCGGTCCGCTCCATTCGCCGCTCCGGACGGCGCGGCGCGCCTCCGCAGCGGTCCAGCGGCTGGCATCCATGCCGCGATTGTAGCCGCCGCCGTATTCGGTGGCGTCAAGCTTTCGTCGCGCGGACATCGCGAACCCATTCCGGCGCGCGGACGCATTGACGGGCCCTGCGCGGTCGGACAATCTCGCGGCAAACTTGAAGGGGGTCCCGGATGTCCGGACGGCTCGCGCTCGCCCTCGCCGTGCTCGCCGCGTCGCTGGTCTCCCCGCGCGCCCCGGCCGCCGCGCCGACAGAGGTCGTCATCGGCGCCGTCTACCCGCTCTCGGGCAACCTGGCGAAGGTTGGCAACGACATCAAGGACGCGATCGAGCTGGCAGCCGAGCTGGTCAACGACGACGTGGACCTCCCGGTGCCGCTCGGGAAGGGCAAGGGATTGCCGAACCTCGGCGGCGCGAAGGTGCGCGTCGTCTTCGCCGACCACCAGTCGTCGCCCGAGAAGGGACTCTCGGAAGCGGAGCGACTCATCTCGCAGGAGAAGGTCGTCGCGCTGATGGGCTCCTACAACTCCAACGTGACGGCGACCGCGAGCCAGGCTGCCGAGCGACTCAAGACTCCTTTCTTGAACGCCGACTCGACCTCGCCGCTCCTCACCTCCCGCGGCTTCCGCTGGTTCTTCCGCACCACGCCCACCGACGACGAGTTCAGCGAGAACTTCTTCAAGTTCCTCGGCGAGATGAAGAAGCGCGGAAAGACCATCAAGAACGTGGCGCTCTTCTACGAGAACACCCTCTTCGGCAGCGACGTCAGCAAGTTCGAGAAGAAATATGCGCAGCAGTACGGATATCCGGTGGTCGCGGACGTCGCCTACGACGCCAAGTCGACCAACCTCAACGCCGAGATCCAGCGGCTCAAGGCCGCCTCGCCCGACGTGCTGCTGCAAGCCTCGTACACGAACGACGCCATCCTCTCCACGAAGACGATGAAGGAGCTGGATCTCCGTCCGCAGGCCATCCTGGCGATGGACGCCGGCCACGTCTCGAGCGAGTACGTGCCCTCGCTGGGCAAGGACGCCGAAGGCGTCCTCTCGCGAGAGGTGTGGGCGCTGGGGCTCGGCGCGAAGAAGCCGATCGTGCAGAAGGTCAACGAGCTCTTCCGCAAGAGGACGCAGGCCGGGCGCGGGCAGCCGATCGACATGGACGGCACCAGCGCGCGCGCCTTCGTCGGGATGCTCGTCCTCGCCGACGCGATCAACCGCGCCGGGTCGACGGACGCGGAGAAGATCCGCGCCGCGCTGGAGGCGACCGACCTGCCGGGCGAGGCGCTCATCATGCCCTGGCGAGGCGTGAAGTTCGATGCGAAGACCCACCAGAACACGCTGGGGAGCGGCATCCTGGTGCAGATCCAGGACGGCAAGTACGTCGTGGTCTATCCGTTCGATCTCGCCGCTGCCGAGGTGCGTTGGCCGCTCGCCGCCTGGGGCAAGTGAACGCCGCGATGGTCGCGCAGGCCCTCGTCTCCGGCCTGCTCATCGGCTTCGTCTTCGCGCTCATCGCCGCCGGGCTCACGCTCATCTTCGGCGTGATGGAGATCGTCAACTTCGCCCACGGCGAGTTCCTCATGCTCTCCATGTACCTTTCGTACTTCCTGCACGCCGGGTTGGATTGGGATCCGATCGCGGCGCTCCCCGTCAACGCCGTCGCGCTCTTCGCGCTCGGCGTCGTCGTGTACTACGCGCTCATCCGCCGGGTCCTGCGCGCGCCCATGCTGGCGCAAGTGTTCGCGACCTTCGGGCTGGGAGTGTTCCTGCAGAACGCCGCGCAGTTTCTCTGGCGCCCCGATTTCCGCACGCTCGGCAACACCTGGGTGACCGGCCGCATCGCGCTCGCCGGCGTGTACGTGAGCGGGCCGCAGCTCGCCGCCGCGGGCGGCGCGGTCGTCACCACGGCCGGCCTGTGGTGGTTGCTCTCGCGCACCGAGATCGGACGCGCTCTGCTGGCGACCGCGGAGGACCGCCAGGCGGCCTCGCTGATGGGAATCAATCCCGACCGGATGTTCGCCCTCGCCTGGGGCCTGGGCGCCGCCTGCGTCGGCATCGCCGGAGCGCTGCTCTCCACCTTCTATTATGTGTTCCCGCAGGTGGGCGGCGTGTTCGCGCTCATCGCCTTCGTGGCGGTCGCGCTGGGAGGCTTCGGGTCGGTCGTCGGCGCCTTCGCCGGAGGGGTCCTCATCGGCGTGGTCGAGTCCCTCGCGGGCGTGTTCATCGCGCCGGCCGTGAAGAACGTCTTCGTTTTCGCCATCTACCTCGTCGTCGTGCTGCTCCGCCCGCGCGGGCTGTTCGGAAAGCTGTGAGGATCGGGATCGCCGCCGCCGTGGTGCTCGCGATCCTCCTCTACCCGCTCGTCCTGCGCGGACCGTATCCCCAGCATCTGATGATCCTCGTGCTGCTCAATGCGCTGCTCGGCACCGCCTGGAACATCCTCGGCGGGTTCGCCGGGCAGATCTCGCTCGGGCAGGCGACGTTCTTCGGCGCAGGCGCCTACACCTCGACGTTGCTCTACCAGCATGCCGGAGTGTCGCCGTGGCTGGGCCTGCTCGCCGGCGCTTTGCTCGCGGCCGCCCTTGCGCTCGCCATCGGTTACCCGTGCTTCCGGCTCTCCGGCCACTATTTCGCGATCGCCACCATCGCCATCGGCGAGATCGTCGGCATCGCGGTGACCAACTGGGACTTTGCCGGCGGCGCGGTGGGGCTCTTCCTCCCGGTCGAGGGCGAAGGCCTGGCCGCGTTCAAGTTCGGCGACAAGCTCGGCTACTACTACGTCGTCGCTGCGCTCCTCGCACTGGCCGTGGCGCTCGCCGCGTGGCTGCGGCGCGGCCGGGCCGGCTACTACTGGCGCGCGATCCGGGAGGACCAGGCCGCGGCGCGCAGCGTGGGCGTGCCGGCCACGCGCTACAAACAATTGGCGATTGCGATCTCGGCCGCGCTGACGGCGGTGGCGGGAACGTTCTACGCGCAGTACCTCCTCTTCATCGATCCGCCCTCGGTGCTGCCGCTCTCGCTGTCCATCCAGATTTGCCTGGTCGCGGTGCTGGGCGGCGCGGGCACCCTGGTCGGTCCGCTCCTCGGAGCGGCGGTGCTGGTCCCGCTCTCCGCGGCGACGAGCGTCGCGCTGGGCGGCAGCGGCCGCAGCCTGGACCTCGTGGTGTACGGGGCATTGATCATGGTCATCGCGGTCTTCGAGCCGAGCGGTCTGGTGGGGATCGCGCGCAGGCTGCGGCGCAGGCGGGCGAGCGCCCCTCATTCATCTACTGGCTGACGGTCGGAACGGGCAACTCGCGCGCATCGCGGATCTGCTCGACGGTGAGCGGTGGAAAACGGATCGCCGCGGGCGATCCACCGACCTGGATCACGCGCTGTCTGTCAGGAAGCCTTGCTCGGTCCAGCTTCTTCAGCTCGATTCCGGCGCGGATCAGCGTGTAGGCGACGAGCTTGGCGTCGTCGAGCGTCACCTCGGTTCCCGCCCACACCGCATTCGTCGGTGCGACTCCCGCGCCGCGCTCCGTGTCGACCTCGAGATCGAACCCGAGACCGCGCAGAGCGTTCTCGACCTTCGTTCGATCCACCTCCGAGCTTAGCTTCATCGGGAAGTAGCGGACCACGATGCCGCGCTGCGTCCGGCTCGGCGCGGAGCCCTGAGCTTCGGAAAGGCGTTGCAGCGCTTCATTGGCGGCTAGGCTTCGTGCCACGTCTGGTCCGGTCCGCGTGCCCACGGGCCTGAGTTGCCCGAACTCCTGGAGCAGGAGCGCGAGTCGTCTCTCCGCCGACTCCCTGGCGGCCTTTTCATCCTGGCGGGCTTGGATCTCCTTGTGGCGGGCCTCGATCTCCTTCTTGAGCGCTTCCCTCTCGCGATACATCGAGTTCACCGACAAGATCGTCAACAGGGTGGACACGGCGAGGAAGGCGACCAGGATCGCGGTCCGGATCCGCTGCCAACGCGAGCTGGCAGCCCAACTCGCCCGCAGAAACTCGCGCTGGAGGTCCGTGACCGCTGGTCGCCGTCCTGGGCGGTCGCTCGCCAGCCACGCCTGCGCCATGCGGAGATCGCCTCCGCGGAGCATGAGGCTTCCCTCGCGGCCGCGGGCGTTCCAGTCGGTGGCGCGCAGGAGCACTCGCGTATGCTCACGGACCCAGTCGAGGTCCGCGGCGACGGCGTCCAGGACCCGATCGGTGAAGTCCGACGCTCGTGCGTCGATCCACTGCAAATCCGCGAGCGCGGGATGGAACCGTGACGGATCGACCGTCCCGGTGAGGACGGGGACTACGCGCTTGTGCAGCTTCAGCGCTCGGTCGACCTCATGTCGCGTCCATGCTGAATTCGCGCTCGATGGGCCGAGCAGGACAATTACCGCGTCCGCTCTCTCGATGGCCGGAGCGATGTCCCTGATCCACTCGCCTGCGGAAAGATCTTCGTCGAGCGACGCCTCGTAGCCGGCGGCCGCCAGCGCAGCGCGGAGGATCTCGGCCTGGACCCGGTCGTCGGGATGGAACGAGAGGAACACTTCGGCCGTACCCTTCTCCACGGCCCGGCGCCGCGACTCGGCGGCGTCGGCGATGGACCGCGAGAGCCCCACCGTTTGACGCTCGAGCCGCAGCTCTTCGTGCACGGCCCCGCTCTCGTCGAGGAACTCGCGTTGCGCCGGGGTCATCTCGTTCGAGTGTCTCTGCGCCCATTCCTGCGCCTCAGCGAGTTGGGCGCCGCGCCACAGATAGCTCGGCTCGCGTCCTTGCTCGATCCACCTCGCTGCTGCGTGGCTCACGTCGCGCGCGATGCTCACCGCGTGCGCCTCGTCCGCGACCCAGCCCTGGAGCCGCTTCCATTGGCGGATGAGGCTCTCGTGAGAGATGTCGAGGACCGTGTCGGGCGTCAGTGCGACTTCCGGCGGCGGCATGAGGAATGACCTGCCCTCGGCGCGAAATGCCTCCACGACCCTGGTGAGGACCTCGGGCGCGCTGCCCGCCGCCTCGCACACCTGCGTGAACGTGGCGGGCTTGCGGACCGGCTGCCCATCTTCGAGCGTCGTCGTCAAAGAACGAAAAAGGCGTTCCGCGACCCTCCGCTCCTCGTCCGTCTCCAAACGGTCGTACACCTCGTCGAGGTGGTTCGAGAGCGCGCTCGACAGGCTGCCGATGCCTCGGTAGTCGTCGGCGTCGACGGTCCTGTTCCGCGGTCCCGCGCTCCACTCCGTCCAAAGCCGCAGCAGCGCGTGCTGCAGCACGGGAAGCTCGTCGTTCGCCTGTTCCAGGTCGTTCAGCAGGCGGTTCACCAGTTGCTCGGTAATCGAAGCGCCCGCCGCCTGCATTGCGCCCTCGACCGCGTCTCGTAGCTGAAGCCGGGTCATCTGCGGCACCAAGTACAGCCCCTGGTTGATTCCCACCGTAAGGCCGGGAAACGCCGAGCACTTGCCCAGGAATTCCGTACGCATGGTCAACGCGACGTAGATGGGCAGCGCGCGCTGCGACGACGCCTCCAGAAGCAGCTTCACGAAGGCGTGGGCGTCGTCGCGCGTCTGCGCGAGCGATCCCGAATACGCGAACCGGAACAGCTCCTCGAATTGATCGACGAACACCAGCAGAGGCCGATCCGCCGCTCTTGCCTCGTCGACCACGCGGACGAGGCCCGCTGGTCCTTCCCGAAGCGTCGCCTGCACCGCGGCGACGGTCTCGCCCGCGTCGCCCAGCGCGAGCGCGTCCGCCGGGACCAGCGCCGCGGCCAGCGACGCGATGGGATTATTCGCGGGCCGGAGTGTCGCGAAGCGCCACGGCCGCCGCGGATCGACCAGGTACCCATCGCGTAGCGAGGCGAGTAGACCGGCGCGTGCCAGGGACGACTTCCCGCAACCCGAGTCGCCCACGATGGCAAGGAACCGGCCGCGCCGGACGCGGGAGAGCAGCTCGCGCGTCTCGGCGCCGCGGCCGAAAAACACGGAGGAATCGTCGACGTCGAACGGCCGCAAGCCGGGAAGCGGACGCGGCGCCCGGCTCGTTCGCGCGAAGGACGTCGGGTCGTGTGCTCTCCTCGCCGACCCGGCCTCGTCCCGGAGCTGTTCCACGCTCACCTTCTTGCTTCGAGGTGCGCCAGCAACTGCTGCACGCGATCGGCCTGCACGCCGTCGCGGCACGGGACCAGGAGCAGGTTCTGGAACTCCAGCCCGAGGTCCTCCTTCATCGGCGGCGGCCCGTCGACGACCGAGAGCAGGAGGTTCGGCGCCACCTTGCGCTGCTTCGACAGTTGCGTAGTCTCGATGGCGCGCTCGCGGGCCCAGAGGGGCGGCGGGGTTCCGTAGAGAACGACGAAGGCGTCGCAGTTCCGCAAGTTGCTCTGATGGTGGCGATCCAGCGTCTCGGGATCGCCTTCGCGCGCGGGGAGCACCACGTCATGGCGCGCCTGCTTCAGCACGAGGGCGAGCTTCCGCGCGTCCGCGTCGTCCTCGGGGCGGCAGGCGACGTACACCATCGCGCCAGGATCCACGGACGGCTGCGCCGGCAATTGCTCGGGGCGGCAGCGGGCGGCCACCAGGTCCTTCAAGGCTTCCAATCCGCCGGTATGCACGAAGTCCCTGCTCGTCTCCGCGCTCGAGATGAGCCTGCGCTGGTCCTCGCTCGCGAGCGCCGCTGGATCCACTGTCGGATCGACCCAGACGATGCGCTGCACTCCGAGGCGCGTCGCCTCCTGCAGCTGTACGTCCGCCACGGACGGGCCGCCCGGGCCGAGCCGCTTCCCATAGAGCTTCCCGAGCAGGTGGATCGACACGCGGCAGGAAGCGAGGTCCTCGGCGAGGCGCTGCCGTAGAGGTTCCGGCTCGGTGGGAAGGGGTGACTCCGGCCGCACTGCGAATCCGGTCTGCCGCAGCGACCGGCGCAGGTCCTCTCGGAAATCGTCTACGTCGTCGGCTGCCTCCGCCAGGAACACAGCGAGGACCGGGTCCGCGGCCGCAGGGGGGCGCGCCCGTTCGAGCACTTTGCCGCGCGCCGCCGCCATGCTGCTCAGTGTCTCCGCCAGATCGGACGCGAGATCGTTGAGGGCTTTCCAGTGCCGCTGATCGGGGTCCGCCTCGATCGTGCGGCGGAAGCGCTCCGTGCGCGCCGTGACGGGATCGATCTCGTAGAACCGATGCCCGTTCTGGTCAGCGAGCACCGGCGGTTGCGACTCCCGCGGGACGTTCCCGATGATCACTTTGATCACGCGGTGCTCCGCCGGGGCCCATTCCCCGGACCGCCGCGCAGCGTTCTCGAACGCGTCCAGCTCCTTTACGCAATAGCTCGATTCGATCCATCCCTTCGATACGATGCACACGATCGTCGCGCTCGAGCGCAGGACATCCAGGATCTCGCGATCGACGTTTGCGCTCCCGCGCATGCGCTCGTCGAGCCAGACCGAGAGCCCTTCGCTCCGACCGAGCCTCTCGGGCAATCTCTTCGTCAGCTCGACCTGCAGGCGCCTGACCCATCCCTGCTTCTCTGGCTCGGCGAAGTCGTTATCGACGTGCGCATGGCTGATGAACACGTCGTGCACGAAACCGGGCACCCAAGCCATGCCGAAGGGATAGCATGGAGGGCATTCTCCTTGCGATTGGCTGAAAGGGCTCGTTGGATCGTTTCAGCTGGAATGGGGGCCCCTCAGCAGAGCGGTGAGACGCGCACGCCCTCGCGCTCGAGGCGTTCGCGCACTGCGCGCGCGATGCGCGGCGCGCCCGGCGTGTCACCGTGCAAGCAGAGCGTGCGCGCGGACACGGGCAAGCGGGATCCGTCGGAGGCGGTGACGAATCCGTCGCGCGCGATGTGGAGGGCCTGCTCGGCGGCGTCGGCCGGATCGGTCAGCACGCTCCCGGGTTGCTTGCGGGGCATCAGCGCGCCGTCGGGCAGGTAGCGGCGATCGGCGAACGCCTCGCCGGCCGCGGGCAGGCCGATCTCCTCGGCCGCCGCGAGCAGCTTGGACCCGGCGAGTCCCACCAGCACCAGGTCGTCTCGATGGCGCTTCACGCCGCGAGAGATGGCGCGCGCCAGCTCCAGCTCGCGGGCCGCGCGGTTGTAGAGAGCTCCGTGCGCCTTCACGTGCGAAAGCCGCCCGCCGCGCGAGCGGACGAATCCGTCCAGCGCGGCGACCTGGTAGAGGACGAGGTTCTCCACCTCGTCCAGGGGCAGATCGATCTCGATGCGACCGAAGTTTTCCCGATCGGCATAGCCGGGGTGGGCGCCGACGCGGATGCCGCGCTCGAGCGCCAGCGCCACGGTCCGATCCATCAATCCGGGCGTTCCGGCGTGCATGCCGCAGGCGACGTTCGCCGAGGTGAGGAACGGAAGCAGCGCCTCGTCATCGCACCCCTCGCCGACGTCCGCATTGATGTCGATGCTCATCGTGCCCTCCAGGCGGCGAGCGCTTCGGCCAGGGTGGCGCGCTCGAACCGGATCCTCTGCCCCGGGCGCGCTCGTGCCAAGAGGGGGAGGTCGGCACCCGCCACGCAGGCGACGCGCGGGTAGCCCCCGGTCACGGGACCGTCGGGGCCGAGCACGATGGGAAGCCGGTCGCCAGGGACTTGCACCGATCCCGGCGCCACTCCTTCGGGCGGCAGATCGGCGGGACGAGTCAGCTCGACCGCCGGGCCGTCCAGGCGCAGCCCGCGGCGATCGCTGCGCGACGAGACGACGTACTCCGAGGAGAAGAACGTCTCGATGCCCGACGCGGAGAAGTAGGAGAGGTGCGGCCCGGGAACGGCGCGGATGCGCAGGACCGTTTGCCCGTGTTGCGTCGGAGCGGGGGGAACGCGCGCCCCGGCCGGCTCGGGCGCAGCGCTGCCTCGAGCAACGAGGTCGCCGCTTCGCAGCGCGCGCATTCCCGCTCCGGGCGGCGGCCGGGCGAGCCCGCCGTCGACGCACACGTACGCGCGTACTCCTGTCCGGACCGGGCCCACCTTCAGCCGATCGCCCGGTCCGAGCGAGCGCGGCCAGGTGCCCGGCGGCGAGCAGTCCACGTCTCCTGCGACGGCGAGGCG
>JBJMQJ010000042.1:0-12903 GCA_045802765.1 Myxococcales bacterium | reverse complement strand
CTTTTCGAGACGGGGTGTCCTGATTTCGGATGCCCTCCGCCAACGCGAATCCCTTGGAGCGGGACGTGGCATGCGCGCTGCAGAGGCGTCGGCCATGTCGCGCATACTCGAGGTCGGGCCCGGTAGCGTGTCCGACGTGGAGCTGGTCGCCGCGGTGCTGGCAGGCACCGGCCGGCGCGAGCGGCCGGAGGCCGTCGCGGCGCGGCTCCTCGAAGGAGGGCTGCTGCGGCTGCGCCGGATGCCTGCCTCCGAGGTGCTGCGGGAGGCCCGCATCCGCCCCGCGCAGGCCGCGCGCCTCGTCGCCGCGCTCGAGCTCGGCCGGCGGGCGATGTCCGCCGAGCAGCGCCAGCGCGAGCGTTTCCTCTCGCCCGACCTGATCGCGGCGCGGCTCTGGCCGTTCCTCGCCGACCTTTCGCACGAGGAGTTCTGGGCATTCCTCATGACGGCGCGCATGGAGGAGGTGCGCTGCGTGCGCATCGCCTCCGGCGGGCTGACCCAGTGCTCGGTGCTGCCGCGCGAGGCATTCGCGCCGGCGCTGGTGCAGGCCGCGCCCTGCGTCGCATTCGCGCACAACCATCCGTCGGGCGACCCGACGCCTTCCTCCGACGACCACCGCCTCCAGCTGATGCTGGACGAGGCGGGACGGGCGCTGGGCGTCCGCGTCGTCGACCATCTCGTCATCGCCGCCGACGGGTTCCACAGCGCCCGGACAGGGGCGGGGGAACCGCCGCGGCAGCGCGCCGTGGCATAAGGGGGAACCATGCAGGAGCTTCGCGAGGCGCTGTCCACCCACTTCGGCTACGGCGGATTCCGCCCCGGGCAGGAGGCGATCATCCGCTCCGTGCTGTCGGGACGGCCAACCCTGGCCATCCTGCCCACCGGAGGAGGAAAGAGCCTCTGCTTCCAGCTGCCCGCCCTGCTGCTCGAGGGCACCACCGTGGTGGCGTCGCCGCTGGTCGCGCTGATGAAGGACCAGGTCGATGCGCTCTCGGCGCGCGGCATCCCCGCCACCTTCGTGAACAGCTCGCTGTCCGAGGCAGAGCGCAAGGAGCGGCAAGCGCGCATCCGCGCCGGCGCCTACCGCCTCGTCTACGTCGCGCCCGAGCGGTTCCGGTCGAGCTCCTTCCGGGACTGCATCGCGCAGGTGCGGGTCCCGCTCTTCGCCATCGACGAGGCGCACTGCATCTCGTCGTGGGGACACGACTTCCGGCCCGACTACCTCAAGCTCGCCGAAGCGTGCGGGCACCTGCGCGCCGAGCGCATCCTCGCGCTCACCGCCACTGCCACGCCCGAGGTGCGCAAGGACATCGCCCGCGCGCTCGGCCTCGATGACCCCCAGGTGTTCGTCGCCGGCTTCGACCGGCCCAACCTCTTCGTCGAGGTGGCGCGCGCCTCCGGCGATCAGGAGAAGGTCGGCCGCATCCTCGCGCTGGCGCGGCACGGCGGGCCGGGCCTCGTCTACGCGGCGACCCGGCGCAACGTGGAGAAGGTGGTGCTCGCGCTCCGCGCCAACGGCATCGACGCGGCCGGTTATCACGCCGGCATGGACGACGCGGAGCGCAGCGGCGCGCAGGAGAGCTTCTTGCGTGGCGAGGTTTCCGTCGTGGTCGCGACCAACGCGTTCGGGATGGGCGTGGACAAGGCGGACATCCGCTTCGTCGCGCATTTCCACGTGCCGCGATCGATCGAGGCGTACTACCAGGAGATCGGACGCGCCGGGCGCGACGGCGCTCCGAGCCTCGCCCTGCTCCTGTTCAACTACGCGGACGTCATGCTGCAGAAGCGCATGATCGAGGGCGCCCGCCCGAAGGAAGAGACCGTGCGCAAGATCTGGGACGCGGCGCGCGGCCTCGGCTCGGGGGGCGCCGGCGAGCTGGCGGCGGTTTGCGGAGTCCACCCCGCGGATGCGCAGGCAGCGGTGAAGCTCCTGGAATCGGCCGGTCACCTGGCGCGGCGGGGCCAGGATTTCTCCGTCTTGACGCCCGAGGTGGAGGAGCCCGCGGTCGACTTCGAGCTGGCCGCGATGCGCGTGGCCCACGAACGGCAGATGCTCGACCGCATGGTCCGCTTCTGCGACACGGAGGGGTGCCGCCGCCGCAATCTGCTGCGGTACTTCGGCGATCCCGATGCGCCGCGGTCCTGCTCCGCGTGCGACTGCTGCGCCGGGCCACGCGCGCCCGCTGCGGAAGAGGTGTCGCTCGATCGCCAGCGACGGTTGCCGCGCGCGCCGCGCGCCGTCGAAGTTCCCAAGGACATGGACGAGGAGGTCTTCGCGGCGCTGCGGGCGCTGCGCACCGAGATCGCCCGAGAGACGCGGGTACCGCCGTACGTCGTGTTCCACGACTCGACGCTGCGCGAACTGGCCAGCGCGCTTCCGCAAGACGAGCGGGGCTTCCTCGCGGTCAAAGGCGCTGGCCCGAGTCGCTGGCAGCGCTACGGCGAGCGCGTCCTCGCCGTCACCCGCAACGGACGGCGGCCGCAAGGCGCCGCGCCCGAGCTCGTGGAGCCGCCGCCGCAGGGCGTGTCCCGCCCGCGCGGGGGGGACGCGACTGCGCCGGCGCCCAGCTACCAGCCTTTCGAGGTTCCGCCTCCGCCCGAGCCGCCCATCGCCCGCGATCCGGCAGGGGCCGGCGAGCTGGACACCGTCTGGCAACTCTGCGCCGGAGGGGCGACGCTGGCGGAAATCGCCGACCGCACCCGCATCGCCGTCCCCGACGTTGCGCGGCGACTCTGCGAGCTTCGCCGCGCGGGGCGCAACCTGGATGTCGCGCGACTTCTCGGCCACGGGAGGGTCGAGGCGATCCGGCTCGCGGCTCGCGGCGCGAACGGCGACGTCGCGGCCGTCCGGCGGCGCCTGCCGTTCACCGCGCCGCTGGCGGAGATCCGCCTCGCGCTCGAGGCGTAGCCGTCTTCCTTCTTCGAGCTCGGCGCCGGATGCGGCCGGCGGTGCCGAGCAGTCCGAATCGGTTTGCAACCGTGTCGGACCCCTGTGCTACCGTGCCGCGAATTTAAACCGAGAGGCACTCATGGCGGGCAGCGGCGTCAACAAGGTCATCCTGGTCGGCAACCTGGGCAAGGATCCGGAGGTGCGGTACACGCCCGGTGGTCAGGCGGTGGCCAATTTCACCATCGCGACCAACGAGAACTGGACCGACAAGGCCGGGCAGAAGCAGGAGCGCACCGAGTGGCACCGCATCGTGGTGTGGGGCAAGCAGGCGGAGCTCTGCGGTGAGTACCTGACCAAGGGCCGCCAAGTGTACCTCGAGGGCCGGCTGCAGACCCGGGACTGGACGAACAAGGAAGGCGCGAAGCAGTACACGACCGAGGTGGTCGCGAACCAGGTGGTGTTCCTCTCGGGCGGCGAGCGCGGCCAGGGCCGCGGCGCCCCTCGCGGCGGCGGTGCTCCCGAGGAATTCGGCGCTCCTCCGCCGGCCATGGACGAAGGCAGCCCCAAGGCCGCCGAGGACGACATTCCGTTCTAGAGAGCGCGCCGGCGCGCACGTCCGTGAAGATCTCGCCGGCGTCGGCCTTGAGGATGGCGGCCAACGCGCCGGGCGAGCGGCCCGCGCGCGCGGCGGACGCATAGGGACCTCGGGTCCGCCGTCGCTCCTACCCGCCGGGGCGGGAATCGCGTGGCGAGGTGCAGCGCGCGACGTCGGCCGTGCAAGCGGGTTGCGGTTCTGCGTCGTTCGGAGGAGCGGCGCCTGCGGGCACGGCGCCAGGCCCCGAGCTCGTCGCGCCGTTGGCGCGGGATGGCACCCAGGCCGGATTGGGGATGACGGTCACGGGCCAGTCCGGCTCGCCGACCCCGTAGGTGGCATTGACGGCCGACTGGGGCGGACTGAGCGCCGCGGCGGCTGCCGACGCCACCGGCGTTAGCGTGGTGGCGTTGATCGGAGTCGCGGGACGTGGCAGCTCCGCGCCGCGCGCCGGAGCGCCGCCAGCAGCCGGGACCGCCGGCTGGGACGGAGCCGCCGCGACGTTCTGCGGCCCTTCCTGCGCCGCGCCTTGGGCCACCGACCCAGCCGGACCAGCGGGGGCCTCGACGCGCCGCTCCAGGACCGCGAGCCACGCCTGCGCCTGCGCCGCATCCGCGCCGCGCGATTCCTTCAGCACGCGCGCCAGCTCGGACCGGGAAGGGTCCGACTCCGCCACGATCAGGCCCAGTGCGGCGAGCTCGACCGCGGCCTGCGCCTGCACCGCCGGCGCGGCCCGCAGCGCCGCCACCAGCTCGTCGGGCGAGGCGTCGGCGACATCGGCGAGCCCCTTGGAGAGCAGCGCCTCGAGCGGCTCGTCGTGCTGCGCGCCGCGTGCGAGCGGCGCCAGGACCAGAAGGCGCGCGAGCGCCTCCGCGCTGCCGTCCACCGCCATGTCCAGGAGCGGCGACACCGCTGGGACTGGCAGCGACAGCTCGCGCCCGACGGCGCGGAGCTTCGCGAACAGATCGGGCGAGGGCGGCAGCGCTTCCAGCAGCGGTCCGCCGCCCTGCTCGGGATCGCTACGCACCAATGCGTCCGCGACCGCGACGCGCACGGCCGGGTCCCGCTCGCTGCGCAGGGCGCTGCGCAGGAACGCGAGGTTCTTCTTGTCGGGCGCCTGCGCCATCGTGGCGTACGTGACGACGCGGGCCCGCAGCTCCGCCGGCGAGAGCTCCACGGCCGCCTGCGCGGCGAAGAACTCCTTTTCCGAGGCGCCGGCCGAAGCGAGAATGCCTCCCAGACGGTCGACGCTGGACACGATCGGCGAGCTGCGGCCGGACCAGTCGTTCACCAGGACCGAGAAGGCGAACCTCTCGCCTCCGACGCTCTGCACGAACCCGGAGAGCGCGGTGACCTTGTCGAGCGTCCCCGTCTTGGCGCGCAGCCGGCCCGCCGCGTCGGTGCCCTCCATCCGCAACCGCAGCGTGCCGTCGCGCGCCGCGATGCCCAGCGAGGAGACGAACTCCGCCGCCACCGGGAACCGCTTCCACACCGCGGTGAGCAGCGTGATCATCTGGTGCGCGGAGAAGCGGTTCGTGTCGTTCAGCCCGCTGCCGTTGCGCAGCTGGTACGAGCCGCGCGCGATGCCCAGCTCGGCGAGCAGGTCTTGCGTCACCTCGATGCCCTTGGGCCAGGTGCCTGGCGCCCCCTTCAGCTCCGCCCCGAGCGCCTTGACGAGCATCTCGGCGATGAAGTTCGACGAGGCCTTGTTCATGTCCCTGACGACGTCGGAGAGCTCGTCCGACTCGTAGGAGGCGACGAGCGTCGAGGCCTGCGGAGCGGCGCCGAGCTTCACGCGCGGGCCGACGCGGATGCCGCGCTGCTTGAGCGCGAGCCGCAGCGTCTGGCCGAAGTACATGGCGGGATCGGTCACGCGCCGGTAGAGCACCACCGATTCCGACCGGGCCGGCAGCCGCCCTTCGATCACCACGCGCGTCCGGTCGCCTTGCGCGAAGGTGTGCGGCCGCAGCTTGCGCCGGGCGTCCTCGCGGACCGTCGTGACGTTGTTCTGCAGCCGGAAGCAGTCGGCGTCCGGCTCCAGCTCCACCCGCGCGCGCTGGCCCGGGCGCGTTCCGGGCGAGACGTAGATCGCCACGGCATTGTGGTTCAGCGAGAGCGCGCCCACCGGCGCCGCGTACGCCTTGTCGCTCGTCTCCTGCTCCCAGCCGGGGCCCCACTTCTCCGCGTCGAAGTAGGTGTCGTCGAGGACGATCTCGCCCACCTGCCGGATCCCGCGGTGCCACAGGTCGGCGGCCAGGCCGTACAGGCGCTCCGTGTTGAGGGTGGGATCGCCGCGCCCTTTGACGTACAGCGTGCCCAGACGCCCGCGCCGGTCCGGCGCCCGGTCGGCGAGAAAATCGGTGGTGAAGCGGAACTCGGGCCCGAGCCGCAGCAGCGCGGCCGCCGCGGTGAGGAGCTTGGTGTTCGACGCGGGATTCAGCTGATCGTCGGCGCCGCGCGAGTAGATCACCGAGCCGTCGTCGAGCGAGACCACCTCCACCGACGCGCGCGCACCCAGGAGCGGCGGCTGCGAGAGCAGCGCGTCGACCGCGCTGCGCAATGCCTGGCGCTCGGCGGGGGACGCCCACCCGGCGTGGGCGGCGCAGAGCGCGCACACCGCCACCGCGGAAAGAAGGATTCGATGCTGCAGCCGAGACAGGAGAAACCTCGCTTCGGCGGGGCTCGCCCGCCTCTCGATCTCTACCAACCGCTCGCCCGCCCGGCAACGAAACGGCAGGCGTCCATTCCCTCGGGACCCGACCAGCCAACAATCGGCTGGGCAGTCCCCTTCCTCAGTGCGGTGGGCGGATGTCCGTGGTAGGCAGCCGCCATGGACTACGAGAGGCTCGCTGCCCGCTGCGTGATCGCCGGCATCCAGGGGCCCACCCCCACCCCCGAAGAGCTCGACCTGGTCCGCCGCGGCATCGCGGGCGTGATTCTCTTCAAGCGGAACGTCGTCGACCCTGCCCAGCTGGCCGACCTCTCGCGGACGCTGAAGGCGGCGGCGCCTGGTCCGCTGCTCGTCTCCATCGACCAGGAAGGCGGCCGCGTGCAGCGGCTGCGCGCCCCGCACTGGACCGAGCTGCCCAGCATGCGCCGCATCGGCGAGCTGGACGCATCGGGCGGGATCGCCGGGATGAATGGAACCGCTCTCGCCGAGAAGCTCGGCCTGCTCATCGCCGAGGAGCTATCGGCCTGCGGCATCGATCAGGACTTCGCGCCGGTGCTCGACGTCGACACCAACCCGGACAATCCCGTCATCGGCGACCGCTCCTTCGGGCGCGATCCGGCGCGGGTGGCGCGCCTCGGCGCCGCGCTGGGAAAGGGCCTGGAAACGGGAAGGGTGGCGAGCTGCGGGAAACACTTCCCCGGGCATGGAGACACCTCGCAGGACTCGCATCTCACGCTTCCGCGGCTCGCCCACGACCGCGAGCGGCTCTGGCAGGTGGAGCTCGTCCCCTTCGTCGCCGCCGCGCGCGCCGGGCTTGCCTCGGTGATGACGGCGCACATCCGCTTCGAGGCGTTCGATCGGCTGCCGGCCACGCTCTCTCGCGAGGCGATGATGCTCTTGCGGAAGGACGTCGAGTTCCAGGGCGCCTGCATCTCGGACGACCTGGAGATGAAGGCGATCGCAGACACGTACGGCGTGGTGGACGGCGCCGAGCTCGCCATTGCCGCCGGCGTGGACGCGGTGCTCGTCTGCCACACGCTGCAGCTCCAGCACGACGCCGTCGAGAGCATCGCGCGCTCCGCCAACGCGGGGCCCCTGGCCCGGGAGCGCCTGGCCGAGGCCGCCGCCCGGATGGAGAAGCTGCTCGACTTCGCCCGCCCGGCATCCGCGGTCGAGCCGTCGAGCGCAGCGGCGCGCTGTGGAACCAAGGAGCACCGCGACTTCGTCGCGCGTCTCGGCGCCACCCCCGCCGTTGCGGCGCAGTCCCGCGACCCCACGGAATGGCGCCGCGCCTAACTCGTCGGTCGGGGTCGCGTTCGGGGTCGGGGTCGCGGTCGGGGTTGGCGTCGCGTTCGGGGTCGCGTTCGCGGCCGGGGTCGCGTTCGCGGTCGGGGTCGCGTTCGGGGTCGGGGTCGCGTTCGCGGTCGGGGTTGCGTTCGGGGTCGGGGTCGCGTTCGCGGTCGAGTTTGAGGTTCAGTTTCGGGTTGAGTTGACACCGACCGCCACCGACCCCGTGCCCGACCCCGCCCCTGACCGCGACCCCGCCCCTGACCGCGACCCCGACGCGCGAACTATCGGCGAGTGAGGGCGCCTTCCCCGAGCAGCGCCAGGACGCCGAGAAGAAGCAGGCTGCCCCACAGCGGCGTGCCTCGGGCGCCTTCGGCGGCCTGCGCGGTGGAGGCCACCTGGGCGCTGCCGGCGCCGCCTAGCTGGGCCTTGAGCTCGGCCTGATCGACGCGGCGCAGATCGCTCTCCTTCGGATCGAGGCGCGCCACGAAGCCGAGCGCCGGCTCGTCGCGCACGGCGCCGCCGGGGGGCTGCAGCTGGACGCGGTAGAGCCCCGGCTGCGGCGCCGGCACCGAGACCGCGTCCTGCGCCTGCGGCGCGGCCTTCTCCCTGCGCAGCGGTAGCGGCGAGCCTCCCGGACCGATCACGGCCGCGATGCGCGTCCCCTGCGGAGCGACTACGGTCCGCTCGTTGCCCACCTGCGAGGGCGCGGGGGCCCTCTCCTCCAAGGACCCCGCCAGCCAGCTCACCGACTGCTGCAGGACCGGCAAGAAGCTCACCCGGACGGGCCAGTCGGTCCACGCGTGCGAGACGGTGCTGGTGTACAGCAGCAGGCGTCCCTGGCCGAGCTGGCCTTCGACCAGCGCAGGGGCGCCATCGTCATAGGAGAGCACGGCCCGCGAGCCGCCCGAGGGGTCCGGACGCAAGAGCGCGTATTTGAAGGTCCGCGCGCCGAGGAGGCCCTCGCGGTCGGCGGCGGAGAAGACGCGGAAGAGCGGGTGCGTCCATTCCACCACGCCGAAACGGGCGGCCTGGTCGGCGCCACGCGCATCGGCCTTCCCCGACGGGTCCGCGGCAGTCTTGATGAGGTGCAGCGGCCGCGGCAGCAGGTTCCCGAGCGAGTCGTCGTACGCGTCCGGGTCGACGTGATCGCCGAGCGAGATGAAAACGCCCACGCCGCGCTGCGCGACCAGCGCGCGGAGCTTCTCGCTGAACGCTTTCGGCGGCGCGATGACGTCGAGCAGGAGGACGACGTCGTACCCGTCGAGCGGAGCGTTGATCGCCGCCTCGGCGTCGAGCACCGTCGGGGCCACGCGGCCGCCCGTGCGCGCCGGCGCGAGGGCCGCCTCGACGAAGAACGCCTCGTCCCGCGTCCGGAGCGCCGACGGGGCGCCGTCCACCACCAGGACGCGCAGGTCGCGCGGCACCTCGACGGTGAAGTCCTGCGCGTCGTCCTCGTCGAGCCCCTCGCTCTCCGCCCGGGCGATCTCCACCCGCCCCGCCACCGTGCCCGGCGGCAACACCGCGCCGAGCGTCTTCTTCGCCGTGCCGTGCGCCGGGACGTCCACGAACCCCTTGGCGAGGGTTTGCTGCCCGATGCGCAGCGCCACCGGCAACCCCGCGATCGCCGCCGCCGAGTGGTTGGCGATGGTCGCGATCACCTCGTAGCCGCGCGCCCCGAGCGAGGCGGCGGGCTGCACGGCGGTCGCGACTACCGCCGCGTTGGGCAGCTCGCTCCCCTGCGCCGCGTCGACCAGCACCACGTTGGGACGGACCGGCTGCGTGCCGGGCGGCGCTCCCGGCGGAGGCGGAACGAGCGGCGGCGGCGCATCGAGCCGAAGCGAATGGGCGGCGAGATCGGTGAAAGCGACGATGCGTTTTCCCGCCACGGGGCTCTCGCCCAGCGCGCGCGCCGCGGCCGCCAGGCAGCCGGTCAGGTCGGAGCCGAGCCAGGTGGGCTTCGCCTCCTCCAGGACGTGCCGCACGGCGACCCGATCGAAGCTGGGCGCCGCGAGCGGCGCGGGATTGCCGGCGCAGAGCGCGACGGTGGCGGGCTCGTCCGGACCGAGCCGCTCGAGCGCCGCGAGCGCCTCGCTGCGCGCCCGGCCGAAGAGCGTCTGCGACCCCCGCCGGTAGCGCATCGAGAGCGACGCATCGACCACCAACGCCGTCGCCTGCGGTCCCCTCGCCACCGCTTCCTGCGCGCCGCGCGGCTCGATGGACGGCCGCGCCAGCGCCAGCGCCACTCCGGCGATGAGCAGGCAGCGCAGCGCGAGCAGGAGGATCTGGCGCAAGCGGAGCCGCCGAACCCGCCGCTGCTGCGAGCGGAGCACGAACTCGATGGCGCCGAAGGCGAGCGGGCGCGGGCGGCGCCGGTTGAAGAGGTGCACGAGGATCGGCAAGGACAGCGCGAGGAGGCCCCACAGGTAGGCCGGGTGCGCGAAGATCAGCCGGCCCACTACGCGCTCCCTTCCCGGCGCGCGAGCAGCTCGAGCAGCACGCGATCGGGGGCGCGATCGGTGGGGATCTGGACGTACTCCACGTCGGCGCGGGTCAGCGCGCGCCGAGTGTCGTCGAGGAAGCGGCGCAATTCCTGGAGATAGCTCTCGCGGATCTGCCGGGGCTGCGCCTCGATCTGCCGCTCGTCCTCCATGGAGAGGAAGCGGGTCGGATCGTCGAAGGGGAAGTCGATCTCTTCGCGGTCGAGCAGGTGCAAGAGCAGCACATCATGCCGCCGCCCGCGCAGCATCTTCAGGGCGGGCAGGCTCCGCTCCGTCGGATCGAACAGGTCGCTCAGCACCACGATCATTCCGCGCCGGCCCGCTTTCTCCGCGGCGAAATCCAGCGCGCCGGAGAGGTCGGTCGGCCCGCGGCCGACGGCCGCGTCGAGCCTGCGCAGCACCTCTTGCACGTGTCCCGTGGAGGCGGCGAAGGGAAGGAAGCTGCGCACGCCGGACGGCAGGCGCTCCGTGCTCCCCGCGTCGGAGTCGCCGGCGACGATGAGCCCGACCTGGTCCCCCTGCCGCGCGAGGAGGTAGGCGAGCGCCCCGGCGCAGACCGCGCCGTACTGGAGCTTGGTCATCGCTCCGCGGCCGTACGCCATCGACCCGGAACCGTCCACGACGAGGAGCGCGCGGAGGTTCGTCTCCATCTCGAAGCGCTTCACGTAGTACTTGTCGAGCTTGGCGTACGCGCGCCAGTCGATGTGCTTGATCTCGTCGCCCGGCGCATATTCCTTGTGCTCGGCGAACTCCACCGACTGGCCGTGCACGGGACTCTGGTGCAAGCCCGTGAGCACGCCTTCCATGACCTTGCGCGCGCGGACCTGGAGTGGACCCAGGCGCGCCAGCAGGGCGGGATCGAGCGTCATGCGCGCGCGTCGCGCAGGAGCCGCGCGATCACCGCGCGAGAGTCCACTCCCTCGGCCTCGGCGTGGAAGTTGGTGAGCACCCGGTGGCGCAGCACGGGCTCGGCGAGCGCGCGGACGTCGTCGACGGTCGCGGCGGGACGGGCGTCGAGGGCCGCGCGCGCCTTGGCGCCGACGATCAACGCCTGCGAGGCGCGCGGACCGGCGCCCCAGGCGACGTGATCGCGCACGTGCTGGTCGGCGGTGTCGGCCGGCCGCGTGCGGCGCACCAGGTCCACCGCGTAGCGGATGACGTGCTCCGCGGCGGGGACGCGCAGCACCAAATCCTGAAGACTGCGGATCTGCTCGGGGGCGAGCACCTTGTCGAGCCGCGGCTGTGCGCCCGAGGTGGTGGCGCGGACGATCTGCACCTCCTCCTCGACGCTCGGATAGCTCACGTCCACCATGAACATGAACCGGTCGAGCTGCGCTTCCGGCAACGGATAGGTGCCTTCCTGCTCGATCGGGTTCTGCGTGGCGAAGACGAGGAACGGCTCCTCGAGCGGATAGGTGCGGCCGCCCGCCGTCACGCGGTGCTCCTGCATCGCCTGCAGCAAGGCTGCCTGCGTCTTCGGCGGCGTCCGGTTGATCTCGTCGGCGAGGAGCACGTGAGCGAAGACCGGCCCGGGGACGAAGCGGAAGGCGCGCCGGCCCGTGGTGTGGTCCTCCTCCAGCACGTCGGTGCCGGTGATGTCGGAGGGCATCAGGTCGGGAGTGAACTGGATGCGGTTGAAGCTCAGCGAGAGCGCCTCGGCCAGGGTGGAGATGAGCAGCGTCTTCGCCAGCCCGGGCACCCCGACGAAGAGGCAGTGGCCGCGGGAGAAGAGCGCCACCAGCAGCTGATCGATGACCGCGTCCTGCCCGACCACGCGCTTCGCGATCTCCGCGCGGATGCGGCCGCGCGCCCGGCCGAGCTCGGCGATCAGCTCGGCATCGGACGCCTGGCTGGTGGTCTTCAGATCGAGTGCTTCGCTCATGGAGCCCCTTCCTTGCTGTCCTTCTGCGCCGGCCGCTCGCCGAGGGCGAGCGCGAGCGCGCGCTTCTCGCGCTCGAGCAGCGCATCGTCCTTCAGTTCCTTCGCCACCGCCACGTAGACGTCGTGCAGCTCCGGATCGAAGGGATCGACCGAGATGCCCGCGTCGAGCGCCGCTCGCGCCTTGCCATGCTCGCCGCGCCGGACCAGCACGCGCGCATAGAGGACCTGCGCCGCCTCGTCCTGCGGATCGCGCGAGAGGGCCGCGGCGAGCGCGCTCTCCGCCTCTCCCAGGCGCCCGAGCTGGATCTGGGCGAATGCGTACCGGCGCGCCAGGAGCGGCACCTCGCGGGAGAGGCGCGCCCGGGCCTTTCCATACTCGAGCGCGGCGGCGGCCCAGCGGCGGCGCGCGAAGAAGATCTCGCCCAGCCGCACGGCCCGCTTCGCCTCGGGATCGCTCGGCCGCTCCTCCGCCGCCTCCGCTGCCGCGGCCCCCTTCTTCTTCGCGTCCTCCTTGAAGACGAGCTTGTGCGAGGCGAGGGGACGCGCCGAGCCGGGCGCCTGCGTGGCGGGCTCGCGGCGCGGCTTGAGGAGGTCCGAGCGCCACTCCTGCTCGAATTGCGGGAACGGCTTGCCGTACGCCTGCGCCACCGCGTTCTCGTCGGAAAACCCGCTCGCCATCGCCGCGACCAGCTCCGTCAGCGCCTGCTGCCCGCCGCGCTGGTGGAGCAGCTTGATGGCGGATTCCACTTCCGCGAAGGCGAGCGCCGCCATCTCCTGCGTGGGCAGCTTGGCGATCGAGGGATGCATGGCGGCGAACGGGATCAGCTTCCGCTCCCGCGCCGCCTTGGTGAGCAGGGCGGTGGACATCTCGTCGACGGCGAGGCCGGGCGCGCCCCGCCAGCGGGTCTCGAGGAACTTGGCCAGCCCCTCTTGCAGCCAGATCGGCACCGAGTTCCGCCCCTTGCGCGTGACGAGGTAGTGCACGAACTCGTGCGAGAGAGTGTCCAGCCAGGCGTAGCCGCGCAGGAGCGCGCGCGGCGAGGTGATCATCAGGCGGTTGTACTTGCACAGGGCGATGGTGCCG